>JANLYK010000368.1:0-2091 GCA_031365595.1 Chloroflexota bacterium
GGCGGAGGACCGCGAGGCGTTCCGGGACCTCCTCCACTGGATGGGTCAGCCATACGCCCCGTCCCGGATCATCGAAGGCTCCACCGTGGAAGAGCGCGCCGCGTCCGCCGACCAGGCGCTCGCCGAGATCGGCCTGCCCGCGATCGTCCGGCCGGCGTTCACCCTCGGCGGTACCGGCGGCGGGATCGTCGAGACCGAGGAGGCCTACCGCGAGCGGATCCGGGCGGGCCTGCGCGCCAGCCCGATCGGCCAGGTCATGGTCGAGAAGTGCCTCGTCGGCTGGCAGGAGATCGAGTACGAGGTGATGCGCGACGCCGAGGACACGTGCATCGCGGTGTGCTCGATGGAGAACGTCGACCCGCTCGGGGTCCACACCGGCGACTCGATCGTGGTCGCGCCTGTCCAGACCCTGCCCGATCCGGTCCACCAGCGCCTCCGCAGCGCGGCGCTCGCGATCATCCGGGCGCTCGGCGTCGAGGGCGGCTGCAACGTCCAGTTCGCGCTGTCACCGGACTCGACCGACTACGCGGTGATCGAGGTCAACCCACGCGTGTCGCGCTCGTCGGCGCTGGCGTCGAAGGCGACTGGCTATCCGATCGCCCGGGTCGCTGCCCAGATCGCGATCGGGCGGACGCTGGCCGACATCCCGAATGTCGTCACCGGTACGACCGTCGCCGCCTTCGAGCCGGCCCTCGACTACGTCGTCGTCAAGCTGCCGCGCTTCCCGTTCGACAAGTTCCCGACCGCCGACCGGACCCTCGGCAGCCAGATGAAGGCGACCGGCGAGGTGATGGCGATCGACCGAACGTTTGGCGCCGCCTTGAACAAGGCGCTCCGCGGGCTCGAGCAGGCGGGGGCCGGGCCGCTGGCCGAGGATCCGAGCTGGACGCCGAGCTTCGACTACCTGGCGGGCGTGTACGGCGTTCGGCCCGGCGAGTCCGAGCCCGAGGCCGACGAACCGATCCGCTGGATCGATGAGACCGGCCAGGCCTGCGAATCCACACGACACGCCCAGCGAACCGCCGCCCCGATCGTCCTGCGCCGGTTCCTGGCGCCGTCCGACAGCCGACTCTGGCGGCTCCTCGGGCTGCTTCGTCGGGGCGTCCCTGAGGCGACGATCCAGGAGGCAACCGGCATCGCGCCGTGGTTCCTCGCCGAGATGGGCCGGAACGTGGCCCTCGAGGCCGAGGTCCGCGCGTTCCGCGGCCGGCTCACCGACCCGACGGACGACGAAGCGGCAATCCTGCTTGCCACCGCCAAGCGGGCCGGTTTCGGCGACCATGAGCTCGCGGCGATGGCCGGCGTCGACGAGGAGACCCTTCGCGACACGCGCCTGACGCTCGGCCTGCGCCCGGGCTACGCGATGGTCGACACGTGCGCCGCAGAGTTCGCGGCAGAGACGCCGTACTTCTACTCGACCTACGCCGCGGCCGGCTCGGAGCCAGAGGCGACGCGTGTCCAGCGTCCCGCCGCCCTCGTCATCGGCTCGGGCCCGGTTCGGATCGGGCAGGGGATCGAGTTCGATTATTGCGCCGTCCAGGCCGCCCAGACCCTCCGCGACCGGGGCTGGCAGGCGGTGATGATCAACTCGAACCCCGAAACCGTCTCGACCGACTTCGACGCGAGCTCCCGCCTGTACTTCGAGCCGCTCGACCCGGAGAGCGTCCGGAACGTGATCGAGGCCGAGACCGGGGCAGGGGAGAGCGCACTTCCCGCGGTCGTCGCGTACGGCGGCCAGACCCCGCTCAACCTCGCGGCGCCGCTCGCCGCCGGCGGCGTCCCGCTCCTCGGCTCGGACCTCGAGACGATCGACCAGGCAGAGGAACGGACCCGCTTCTCCGCCCTCCTGGACCGCCTCGGCATCCCCCAGCCCGAGGGCGGCATGGCCCACAGCATCGAGGAGGCGCTGACCCTCGCCGAACGGATCGGCTACCCGGTGATCGTCCGGCCGAGCTTCGTGATCGGCGGCCTGGCGATCGACTTCTGCTACTCGCCCGAGGACCTCGCCCGACAGCTGGCGGCGGCCACGGTCGTGGATCCGGACCGGCCGGTCCGGATCGATCGGTACCTCGAAGGCGTCGAGGTCGACGT
>JANLYK010000190.1:0-1944 GCA_031365595.1 Chloroflexota bacterium
CGTCAGCCGATCGGCCAGGGCGGGCGTGCTCGGGGCGGCCTCGATATCGACCGGCGCCCCGTCAGGCCCGAGGCCGACGAGGATCTCGCAAAGGGCCGTGCCGCGCTGGACGATCCGGTGCGTCGGCAGGGCATCGAGGACCTCGTTCGCGATCACGAGCCCGTCGATCGGCCGGCCGTCGTCGGGCTCGACCGTGACGCGATCGTCGCCGGTGGCGATTGCAGCCCGGACGGCGGTCACCCGGCTCGGTTCGACCTCGGCCACGAGGTAGCGCACGGACGCCGGCCCACCGTCGACGGCGACCACTACCTCGACCAGCGGGCCGGCGAGCGCCCCGGTCCCCGCGCCGTACTCCCGGATCGTGAAGGTTCCCGGCGCGCCGATTGCCGCGTAAACCGCCAAAGAGAAGCGGGCGAGGGTCCGGCCGAAGAGCGGATGGGCCTCGGGCGCGGTGAGGAAGTCGCCCGCGCGACCCGGCCGGGCGGCGGCTCCCCGGTAGTACCCGCGCGCCGGGTCGTAGAGGGCGATCTCCATGAACCGAGCGAACGTCACCGGACCGTCCCGCGCGATCTCGGCCCGGATCGCGGCCAGGAGCTCCGGATCCGACGTGACGTCCTGGTCGCGCGCCGGCACGCGCCTCAGGGCCATCGCCGATTCCGCGCGAGCGCGAGCCGGATGCCCGGCCCGACGAGGCTGTGGCCGCCGATCACGACCGGGATCGGCGCGTCGCGGGCGGCCTCGGTCAGTGCCCGGAGCCACGGATCGGCGATCCGTTCAGGGAGGAGCAGGTCCGAGGCGAACCGATCCTCGGTGACCGGCCACGCCGCCTCATCGCCGCCGAACTGCCCGGCGAGCAGGACGCGCGAGTCGACGAGGGCGGCATCGCCTAGCTCGGCGACGATCCGCCCGAGCGACGCCGGGCCCTCGCGCGCGAGCAGCAACCCGAGCGTGGACGACACGGGCCGCTGGCCGGCCGCCCGCGTCCGGAACCCGCGCTCCTCGATCAACGCCCGCGTCCGCGACGCAGTTGAGCGTTCGAGCCAGCGGAGGCCGCTCGATGACGACCGCCCGAACACGACGAGCTCGGCGAGCGGGTCGGCGGCCACGGCGGCCACCCGGGCCAGCGCGGCTCGGACCGCGCCGGTCGACGCGCCCACGACGGATTCCCTCGCCGCTCCAGCAGAATGAACAAGGAGCGCGTCGAGCGGCGAATCGAGGTCCACCTGGAGTCGCCAGACCGCGCGCCGGTCATCGACGATGACTCCGGCCGACTCGGCCAGCCAGCGCGGCAACCCGTTGTCGGACGCGACGCCCGGCAGGTCGGCGAGGACGCCCGAGGCGCATGCGATCGCCGCGATGTCCGCCGAGAACCGGCTGTTCACGAGCGCCCGCCCGGCTGGACCGCCGGCGACGAACACGAAGGCCCGGCGATCAGCCGCGGTCGCGAGCGGGATGCTTCCCGAGCCGAGGACGACCAGTCCCGCCGTGCCGAGCCCCGCTGCGACCGTCCGCAGGCGTCCGGCGAAGCCGTTCGGCCCGAGCGGTCCATCATCGATCCGGACGTCGTCTGCGCCCGCCGCCAGGAACCCTGCCGCCTGGCGCTCGGCGTTGCCCAGGCGAATCGCCGCGAACGCCGCGGTGAGCGGTCCGGCGTCGGAGCCGGCCGGGGCGTGGAGAATGAGCACGGCGACGTGGGTCACGCGCCGAGTCTAGCGAGCGGAGGACGAGCCACCAATGCGACGGGTCCGGGCGTACATCGGCCTCGGGGCGAACCTCGGCGAGGCCAGGGTCACGCTGGCCGCCGGGGTGCGCGCCCTCGCCACCCTCCCGGGTGCCCGACTCCGCGCCGTCTCGCGGTTGTATGCGACCGAGCCCGTCGGGGTCGTTGACCAGCCGGACTTCCGCAACGCCGTCGTCGCCCTCGATGTGCCCGCCGGGCCTGAC
>JANLYK010000207.1:0-1958 GCA_031365595.1 Chloroflexota bacterium
CCAGATCGTCGACACGATCAAGGACACGATCGAGGAGACCCCGCCGGAGCTCGTCGCCGACATCATGGACCAGGGCATCGTCCTGGCCGGCGGCGGCGCGCTCCTGTCCGGCCTCGACCGGCGCGTCGCCGACGCGACCCAGATGCCCGTCCACGTCGCGGATGATCCGCTGACCTGCGTCGCGCGCGGCACGGGCATCGTCCTCCAGGAGCTCGGCACGGGCTCCATGGACCGGGTCCTCGTCGCCGATACCTACGCCCGGGCTCCTCGCTGAGTCGTCGCGCTCCATGACGACGATGTTCGCGACCCGCGCCGCCCGCCGCCGAGCCGTGGCCTTCAGCGTCCTGCTCTCGGCCAGCCTGATCCTGATGGCGATCTCGTCGAGCCCGCTCGTGACCGAGTTCCAGAACGCGGTGGTGTACGCCCTGTCGCCGGTCCAGCGCGCGATCCACGGCGTGGCCGATGGGGTCGCCGGGATGTTCGGCGCCGTCGGCGAGATCGACCGGCTCCACTCGGACAACGCGGCTCTGCGTCGCGAGAACGACCGGTTGACCGCCGACAACCTCCGGGCCCAGGCCCTCCTCGACGAGAACGAGCAGCTGACCGGACTCCTTCAGCTCCGCAACTCGCTCTCGTTCGAGACGGCCGCGGCCGAGGTGATCGCCCGCGAATCCAGCGAGGCTCGCCGATCGGTCACGATCTCGAAGGGCACGAATGACGGGATCGAGAAGGGCGACGTCGTCGTGGCCGAGGGCGGCGCGCTCGTCGGGCGGGTAGCCCAGGTCGGCCCGACGTTCGCGATCGTGACCCTGATCAGCGACCGGACCTCGACTGTCATCGGCGAGACCGAGACGAGCAAGGCCACGGGCGAGGTGATCGGTCAGCTCGGCGGCGCCCTGATCATGCAAAACATCGACTCGACCGAGACCGTCCAGCCCGGCGAGCAGGTCCTCACCCCGGGTATCGAGGTCGCGGGCGTGATCCGCTCGTCGTACCCGAAGGGCCTCCTGATCGGCGAGGTCACCGACGTCCGGCGCGACGCCAACTCGGTCGTCCAGACGGCGTACCTCCAGCCGACCGTCGATCTCGAGAAGGTCGCCTACGTGCTCGTCGTGCTCGACTATGTCGGCGGCCTGCCCGATCCGGGCGACACGCCGATCGACTGCAGCCAGACCGGCCCAGGCGGCGTGCTGCCGGGCGGCGAGCAGCCGTGCATCGAGCCGTCCAGCTCGCCCCGGCCGGCGGCCACCCCTCTGCTACCGTGACCGCGTGAAAGGCATCGTCCTGGCCGGCGGCACCGCGACGCGCCTGTTCCCGCTCACGATCGTGACCAACAAGCACCTGCTCCCGATCTACGACCGGCCGATGATCTACTACCCGATCGAGACGCTGGCCGGGATGGGCATCCGCGAGGTGATGGTCATCGTCGGCGGCAAGAGCGTCGGCGACGTGGTGGAGCTTCTGGCCGACGGCGCGCACTTCGGGCTCGATCTCACGTATCGCTACCAGCGCGGCGCCCTGGGCATCGCCCATGCGATCGGCCTGGCCCGCGACTTCGTCGGCGACGATTCGTTCTGCTGCATCCTCGGCGACAACATCCTGCGCGGACCGGCGCTCGCCGACATGGCGGCCGAGTTCGAGGCGAGCGACGCCGGCGCCGGGGCCCTCCTCTACCGCGTTCCCGACCCGGAGCGGTTCGGCGTTGCCGAGCTCGACGCGGACGGTCGGGTCATCGGGTTCGAGGAGAAACCGGCGAAGCCGAAGAGCGACCTGATCCCGATCGGCGTCTACTTCCTCCGGCCCGACGCGTTCGCCGTCATCGACACGCTCGCCCCGTCCGGCCGCGGCGAGTTCGAGATCACCGACGTCCTGAACCACTACGTGCCTGACGGCCGCCTGTTCAGCAAGGTCTACGATGGGCACTGGGCCGACGCCGGGACGGTCCCGTCGCTGCTCCG
>JANLYK010000223.1:0-2602 GCA_031365595.1 Chloroflexota bacterium
AGAAGGAGGGATACGCGGTCGTCGCCGCCCACGACGGTGTCGACGCCCTCGATCGACACGCCCGCCATGACCCCGACCTCGTGATCCTCGACCTGATGCTCCCGAAGCTCGACGGCTTCGAGGTCTGCCGGGAAATCCGGCGGCGTGGCGACACGCCGGTCCTGATCCTGACCGCGCGGGACGACGACGTCGATGCGATCGTCGGGCTCGAGCTCGGCGCGGACGACTACGTGACCAAGCCGTTCAACCCGCGCGCCCTCGTCGCCCGGGTCAAGGCGATCCTGCGCCGGACCGACGTCACCGCCCGCGGCGGGCGGCCGATCGATGTCGGGGCCTCCGGATCGATCCACGCCGGCGCGAGGCAACCGTCGCCAACCGCGACCTCGGGCTGCGCGCCCGGGAGTTCGACCTTCTCGCCGCCCTCGCTCGCGATCCGGGCGTGGTCCTCACCCGCGACGCGCTGCTCGAGGACGTATGGGGCACGGACTTCCCGGGCGAGACCCGGACGGTCGATGTCCATGTCAGCGAAGTCCGGCGCAAGCTCGCCCCCGACGGCCCGCTGATCGAGACGGTGCGCGGCGTCGGCTACCGGCTCGTTCCGCCAGGACGCGAGCCGGTCCCGCCGGCCGACCGACGGTGATGCCCGCCAGCCTCACCGGTCGGATCGTCGGCGCCTTCGCGGTCCTCGCCGTCGTGCTCTGGCTGGCGCTCGGGGCCGTGATGTTCGTCGCCCTGCGCGGACTGCACTCCGAGGCCACGTCGAGCGGCCTCGCCGACATCGCCCAGACCTTCGCCGTCCGCCTCCGCGGCGCGGTCGTCGATCGCGAGGTCCGGACCGTGATCGCCCAGGTCCGCAACGAGGTGGCCGAGAGCGATGTCACGATCCACCTGCTGTCGGCCGATGGGTCCGTCGTCGACGTCGGGCCGGGGGATCCAAGTCCGACGAATCCGATCCCGATCGCACCGACGACCCGCGTCGGCGACACGCTCACCGGCAGCGCCGCCTGGAGCGACGGTACGGTCCACGCCTACGCCGCGCTTGTCCTGCGCGGGCCGAACAGCACGGTGCCACGGGCGGTGCTCCTGTCGGTCGTGGACCGTTCCGCGGCCGCCGCGCTGCGCGATGTCGGCCGGACCCTGCCGATCGTCATCGTCGTGACCCTCCTCGTCGGGGCGCCGCTGGCATTCCTGCTGTCGCGCTCGGTGGCCCGACCACTGGCCCGCCTCGCAGACCGGACCAGCGCCCTCGTGGAACCCGGCGCAATCGTGGGCGATCCCCTTCCGATCGGCGGTCCGCGCGAGGTCCGCGACCTGACCGGGCGAGTCAACATCCTCGCCGACGAGCTGGCGCGCACCCGGGCGCGCGAGAGCGAGCTGCTCGCGGATCTCCGCCACGATCTGCGCACGCCCCTGACCGTCATCGGCGGCTACGCGGCCGCGCTCGCCGACGGAACGGCCACGGGGCCGGCGGCGAAACAGGCCGCGGCCGCGATCGGCGAGGAGACCGCGCGTCTGGAGCGCCTGGTCGGCGAGCTCGGCGCGATCGACCGGTTGCGCGCCGGGAGCGACACGCTCCGTCTCGAGCCGATCGATGCCGCGGCAGTCGTCGCGGCCACCGTCGAGCGCTTCGCGGCAAGCGCGCGCGCGGCCGCGGCCACGATCTCGGCATCGCCGGTGTCCGATCCGCCCGACCAACTGACCCTCGCCGCCGACCGTCTGGCCCTCGACCGGATCCTCGGCAACCTCGTCGACAACGCGCTCGCGGCGGTGGCGGGCGGCGGCGACATCCGGCTCGCGGTCCGGAAGGTTCGCGACGTCGCCGGCGTCGCCGGACCGGCCGTCGTGTTCTCGGTCGTCGATGACGGGCCGGGGTTCCTGCCCGGTGGGACGACGCGTGCGTTCGACCGCTTCTACCGCGCCGATCCGGCCCGGTCGGGCGGCGGCAGCGGGCTGGGGCTGTCGATCGTCCGCGAGCTGGCCCTCGCCCACGGGGGCACCGCGCTCGCCGAAAACCTCGCCCCGCATGGGTCGCGGGTCAGCGTCGTGCTGCCCGTCCAGCCACCAGGCTGATCGCGAGTCGGGGTCGCCGGCCCTACCAGCGTCCGAGGCCGATGGCCGCGGCCACCGCGAGCAGCCCGACAAGGAGAAGGATCGCCGCCAGTCGCCCGGCCGGACTGCCGATGAAGCCGGTCGCCGTGACGCCGCCGGCGCCCGGCTGCCACATCGAGCGGATTGTCGCGACCTTGCCCGGCACGAACGCGAGACCGAGCAGGGCGCCCGCGATGAAGCCGCCGGCATGGGCGAAGTTGTCGATGTAGCCGGCCGCGATGATCCCGAAGATGACGTTGATCATGATCAGCGTGCCGAGCTGGGCCACGAAGTTGCGCGACGCTCGATCGAGCGCCGGATTGTGCGTCCGCGTGGCGATGAAGAGGATCCCGAACAGCCCAAAGATCGCGCCCGACGCCCCGACGCCGTACCGAGCGTCCCCGAAGGCAAGGCTGCCGAGCGAGCCACCGACGGCGCAGACGAGGTAGAAGGCGTCGGTCAGGCGGGCGCCATACAGCCGCTCGACGATCGGTCCGGCGAGATACAGGCCATA
>JANLYK010000244.1:0-7061 GCA_031365595.1 Chloroflexota bacterium
CGAGTTCGTCTTCCCGCTCCCGCCGTCGGCCAGGATCGACACGCTCCTCCTGGGCTGCACCCATTACCCGCTCCTGCGGCCGGTCATCGCCCGGATCGCCGGTGAGCGGGTCGCGATCGTGGACTCCGCGACCGCGACCGCGTCCGCCCTCGTCGAGCTGCTCGCGATCAACGGCCTCGAGGCGCCGGGCACGACCCGCGTCACGGCCGCCGACCCGGGCGCGAACGGCCACGACCGGCCCGACGAGGTCGCCGGACCGGCGAGCCACGTCCAGCTCACGACCGGCGACGTGGATTCGTTCCGGGCGGTCGCCGAGCGGATCTTCGGCGAGGCCTTCCCGGACGTCGGTTCGGTCGAGGTCACTGCACCGAGCGTGGCCTCGTGACCGACCGCCGGACCAAGGGCTCGGCCTGGCGCGACGACCGTGTCTGGCAGGCGGGCTTTCTCGTCGGCTCGGCCCTCGGCGCGGCCGCGACGGTCCTCGGCAAACGTGCCGAGAAGGTCGCCCGCCAGGGTCTCGTGGACTGGCCCGCCGCCGAGCGCGTCGCCATCGCCCGGATGCGCTCAGCCCCTGGCGGGCTGACCCCGGCCCAGCTCCGGGCGGCCGAACCGGCGTACGCCGCGGCGATGGAGCGGATCGTGCCGCGCCTGTCGGCCGTGCTCGGGACCGAGCTGCCGGGGGTCGTTGAGCGCTCGGCCGTCGTCGATCGAGCCGGCTGGGTCCACGCCAACGTCGCGACCTTCGCCCAGCTCATCGGCCAGCTCGAGACCGAGCTCCTCGATCAGGTCATGCCCAATGGCGGCGGCCTGGCCAAGGCGACGATGGCCCTCGCCAACCGCTGGGTGACCACGCGCCAGCTCGGCTTCCTTCTCGGATTCATGGGCTCCAAGGTGCTCGGTCAATACGACCTCGCCCTGCTGACCGCCGAGGCCACGCCCGGGAAGCTCCTCTTCGTCGAGGAGAACATCCGCCAGACCGCCCTCGCCCTCGATGTCCCGCTCGACCCGTTCCGGACGTGGATCGCCCTGCACGAGACGACCCATGCATTCGAGTTCGAGGCCCATCCCTGGCTGCGGCCGTACCTCGCCGACCGCCTCGAGCGCCAGCTCCGGCTGTTCGGCAAGGAGGCGAGCGGAATGGGCCGCTCGGCGTTGAAGAGCCTGGGACGGGCGATCAGGGGCGATGGTGCCGGCGTCGAGCACTGGATGGAAGCGCTGATGAACGACGAGCAGAAGACGCTCTTCCGCGAGACCCAGGCGGTGATGAGCCTCCTTGAGGGATTCAGCGACTACGTCATGGACGAGGTCGGAAAGGAACTCGTCCCGGATGTTGAACGGATCAGTGCCAGGTTCCATCAGCGCCGTCACGCCAGGAAGTCGCCGTTCGAGCGAGCGGTGATGCGCCTGACAGGGATGGACGTGAAGATGGAGCAGTACGCCAAAGGCGAGGCGTTCGTGTCCGCGATCGCGACGGCCGGCGGGCCGGAGGCCCTGAACATGCTCTGGGCGGGCCCGCAGAACCTGCCGCGACACGGCGAGATCGACAACCCGGCCGCGTGGATCGAGCGCGTCGCGGGGGCGCCGGCTTCGTGACGGGCGACTCGCTCCGCCGCACGGCCGGACCCGGCTCAGGTCCCGGCGGCGCCCCGACGGCAATCGCCCTGTCGCCGATCCTGTCCGCCCGCTATCGCTCGCGCGATCTCGAGCGGATCCAGGCGGCGGCGCCCGGTGCCCGGATCGTCACGCTCTCGCGCGAAGGCCTGACCGACGAGCCGGTCGAGGACGTCGAGGTGCTGCTCCGGGGCTGGCTGTCGTCGGACGCGTTCGATCGCCTCGTCGCCCGTGCGCCGCGCCTCAACTACGTCCACTCAGCGTCGGCCGGCGTGGAGCGGGCACTGACCCCCGCGGCGCGTGAGCGCGGCATCGTGATCACGAACGCCCGCGGGGTGTTCTCGCGGCCGATCGCCGAGTACGTCCTGATGATGATTCTGGCCGTCAGCCGCCGGCTGCCGGGGCTTCTCGAGCTTCAGCGCGAGCGGACATGGCAACCGCTCGAGGGCGTCGAGCTTCGCGATGTCACGGTGGGGATCGTCGGGCTGGGTTCGATCGGCCGCGCGGTCGGAGCCCTCGCGACCGCGTTCGGTTGCCGGGTCGTGGCCGTCCGGCGCCGCTCCGAGTCCGGCGATCGGGCGATCGCCGCCGACGAGGACACGCGCTCGTTCGGAGAGGTCATGCTCGACCGCGTCGGGGGACCGGAGTCGCTGCCGGAGCTCCTCGCCGAGTCCGATTTCGTGGTCCTCGCCGCGCCCCTGACGCCCGAGACCGAGAGCATGATCGATGAGGCGGCGCTGGCCGCCATGAAGCCCGGCGCGTGGCTGGTCAACATCGCTCGGGGCGGACTTGTCGACGAGCGCGCGCTTCTCAATGCCCTCCGCGATGGCACGATCGGCGGGGCGATCCTCGACACGTTCCGCGAGGAGCCACTGCCTCCGACCTCGCCGTTCTACGACCTGCCGAACGTGATCCTGACGCCCCATACCTCGTGGTCGAGCGGCCGCGTCCTGGACCGGAGCGTGGAGCTCTTCTGCGACAACCTCCGGCGCTACGCCGCGGGCGAGCCGCTCCTCAACGTGGTCGATCCCGCCGCCGGGTATTGATCGTGGGCGAGCCGCCAGCGACATTCGTGACAGCAGGGGGTGGCAGCGAGGCGGATCTGGCTCATGCAGAGTCGGTTCTTCGTTTTCACGTTCCCTCCGACCTGCGTGCCTTCCTACTGGAGACGGGCGGCGGAACCGGCTGGATCGGCGAGGGGTACGCCGTGCTCTGGGGTCCTCGGGAGCTAATCGACTTCCACGAGAGATCCCTGGCAGACGAGTTTTTTCCTGGTCT
The DNA here is from genome assembly GCA_031365595.1 of Chloroflexota bacterium. Classification (GTDB taxonomy): domain Bacteria; phylum Chloroflexota; class Limnocylindria; order Limnocylindrales; family CSP1-4; genus CF-46. The sequence goes on from JANLYK010000244.1 coordinate 2,890, forward strand.
CGTCCTCATCGGCAGCAACGGCGGGGGCGAGGCGTTTGCGGTCGAGCGCTCCACCCGGAGATATGTCCAGACGCCGTTCATCGGCGACGAGCCAGGCGTGCGGATTGATGCTGGGGCAACGCTCGCGGACCTCTTCGCGTTCATTGAGCGAAGTTCGTGATCTGCGCTGCGCTTGACGTATTGCGACGAGACGCGGTACTGTCGCTCCCATGTGCATTACCCAACGCTCGGACCGTACCGCGCGTGCTCGCATTACCAAGCAGGGCCAGATCTCGGTGCCCAAAGCCATCCGCGACCACCTCGACGCGGGGCCGGGGGATGATCTGGAGTTCGAGCCCGGGCCCGATGGATCGGCGACCGTGCGCCGGAAGCGTCCCCGGAGCATCCTGGACCTGGCGGGCATCGCCGCCGCCGACGCCGGGCGCATCCCGGACGACGTCAAGGAAATGAAGCGTGTCATCGGCGTCGGGATCGCCGATGCCGTGGCCGCCAAGCAGGACAAGATCGCCCGTCAGCGAGATCGCTGATGCCACGACGCGCCTGGCTCGACGCGAATGCCGCGATCGCGCTGCTCGAGGGTCCCACGAACACCCTCCACGCTCCAGCGGTCGACGTGTTCCGACGGGTTGCCGAAGGTCAGCTGGAGGTCATCGTGACCGCCCCGGTGATCGTCGAGCTGGCCTGGTACCTCGAGCAACGTCTCCGTTGGGACCGGGTCCGCAGCGCCAGTCGACTGGTCCAGTTGATCCATTCCGACAACGTGATCGTCCTCGATCCTTCCGTCGAAGCGAGCCTCGAGCTCTTCCGCCGCAACCGCCGGCTCGACTTCGTTGCTTGCTATCTCGCCGCGTGCGCCAGCACTCTCGGCCCGTCCGATGTGGTGTCGTTCGACCGGGACTTCGACCGGATCGACGGGATCGCTCGCATCAGTTCCTGACCCGGCCGGCGTATCGGCGATACTTCGCCGATGCAGATCGCCATCGTCGGTCTTGCCGGATCGGGCAAGACGACCGTCTTCAACACGCTCACCCGGGGCCACGCCGAGACCGGCGGCTTCGGCGGCATGGAGCTCCACGTCGGCGTCGTCAAGGTTCCGGACGAGCGGCTCGACAAGCTGGCCGCCATCTTCAAGCCCAAGAAGATCATCCAGGCCGACGTCACGTACGTCGACCTGCCGGCCCCGCCGGCCTCGACCGACGGCCACATCGGGACCGAGGACCTGCCGGCCGAACACCTCGCCCGCCTGCGCGACTCCGACGCGCTCCTCCACGTCGTCCGGGCCTTCGAGGACGCGAACAACCCGCACCCGGAAGGCTCGGTCGATCCCGCCCGCGACATCGACCGGCTCGACACGGAGTTCATCCTCGCCGACCTCGCCCTCGTCGAACGCCGGCTCGACCGTCTGAAGCAGAGCGGCCGGCACGGGACGCCCGCCGAGAAGGAGGCGAACGAGCGAGAGGAGGCGGTGATCGTCCGCCTCAAGGCCGCCCTCGAGCAGGGTCTGCCGATCCGCGATACCGCGCTCGAGCCGGACGAGGAGAAGGCGATCCGGGGCTTCCGGTTCCTGACCCAGAAGCCGGTCCTCGTCCTGCTCAACGTCGGCGAGGGCGACATCGCCGGGGCAGGGGAGCGGAGTGCCGCGATGGCCGCGTCGTACAACCACCGCAACGCCCTGATCGATGCCCTGTCCGCCCGGATCGAGATGGAGCTCGGGGAGCTCGAACCCGACGAGGCCGCCGTGTTCATGGAGGAACTCGGGATTGCGGCGTCCGGCCTCGATCGGGTGATCGAGCTGAGCTACCGGCTGCTCGGCCTCATCTCGTTCCTGACGGCCGGCCCCGACGAGGTCCGGGCCTGGCCGATCCGGGACGGATCGAATGCGGTCGAAGCCGCTGGCGCGATCCACAGCGACCTCGCCCGCGGCTTCATCCGGGCCGAGACCGTTGCGTACGAGGAGCTGCTCGGGTTCGGCTCGATGGCCGAGGCGAAGAAGGCCGGCCGCCTGCGCTCCGAGGGCAAGACGTACCGCGTCAAGGACGGCGACGTCGTCGAGATCCTGTTCAGCAAGTAGTCGTCAGTCGGGCGGCCCGTCGGTCTTGAGGTCCTCGCCGTGGGGATCGTACTCGGCAATGATCGCCCGGTAGTCGGCGCCGCGCTCGTCGTCGGGCGACTCGGTCCCGTCGTCGATCGCCACGAGGAAGTTCTCCTCGTCGACCACCGAGACGTTGACCGCCGCGGTGAGCCGGTGGTCCGCGACGAACACGAAGCCGTGCTCGCGCTCCAGCTCGACGGCGATCGCCTCGATCAGCGTATCGTGCGCGTGGCTGTCCTGGACACTGCGTCGAACCGACTCGACCAGCTCGAAGAACTCGTCGGGGTCCATGTCGTCGTCGCGGACGAGCAGGACGTCGGAGAAGACGTCCTCGTCGCCTTCGTGGAGTTCGTAGAAGAACACGGCCGGCCTCGGTCGGGAAGGGATGGGATGGAGCGCCAGTATCGCATGCGGCCCGCCCGGCACCCGATCGGCTCGCCCGCTTCTGGTCGCCCACGATGACCGACTCGCCGGCCCCCGCGACGCCCGGGTCCCGCCCGCCGACGATCGTCGTGGTCGGCTCGGCGGCGCGCGACGTGGCAGAGGACGATCCACGCGGCTGGCGGCTGGGGGGCGGGGTGTCGTACAGCGCCCTGACGACGGCCCGGCTCGGGATCCCGACCGCGGCGATCGTGGGAGTGGACCACGAGGCCTCGACCGCATCCGAGATCCAGCTTCTCCGCGACGCCGGCGTCGATGTTCACCTCGTCCATCTCGAGCACGGCCCGGTGTTCGTCAACATCGAGCGACCTGAGGGCCGCCTCCAGCTGTGCGGCGACCACAGCGATCCGATCCCGGTCGCCGACGTGCCCGATGCCTGGCGCGCGGCGCCCGGCTGGATCCTCGCCCCGGTCGCCGCCGAGCTGCCGCCGGCGTGGGCCGACGTCCCCGCGCCGGAGTCACTCGTGGCGGTCGGTTGGCAGGGCCTGCTCCGTGAACTCGAGGCCGGCCAGCCCGTCCGCCATGTCGCGCCCCGGCCCGACCCGATCATCCGGCGGGCCGACCTCGTCGGGCTGTCGCGGGATGACGTGGACAAGAAGATCGAGCTCAAGGATCTGTACGGCCTCCTCCGGCGTGGAGCGTCGCTGGCCGTCACCCAGGGCGACCATGGCGGGCTGATCGTGCACGGCGCGCACGGCGACGCGGACGCCGAACTCGAATTCCGTCACTACCCGGCCGTCCCGAGCCACCATCCGGTCGATCCGACCGGCGCGGGCGACGTGTTCCTCGCGGCCCTGGCCGCGGCCCGGATCGAGCCGCGCCTCATCGGCGGCCGGATCGGGCAGGGGTTCGACCTCCTCCTCGGAGCCGCCGCCGCCGCGCTCGTCCTCGAGGGACCGGGGATGTTCGGCGTCCCGACCCGCGAGGAGGTCCGCGACCGAATGCGCGAGGCGCTGCCCCGACGGGCGACATCGGGGACCTGACCGCAGCGAGCCTGGATCCCGTCGTATCGGCGCCCGAGCGGTCAGTCGCGCGGCGTGGGCCCGGTCGAGCTGCGGATCTCGAGATGAACAGGCACGACCCGTCGCTCCACCGGGCCGGCGGTGCCCGCCGACCGGGCGGCGATCTGCGCGGTTAGCGTCGCGACTGCCCAGCGGCCCATCTCGGCCGTCTGCTGGCGGAGCGTCGTGAGCGCCGGCTCCACGTACGCGGCGAGCGCGACGTCGTCGAACCCGACGAGGCTGATGTCGTCGGGCACGCGCAGGCCGCGCCGTCGGATCGCACGCATCGCCCCGATCGCCATCAGGTCGTTGTACGCCACGATCGCGGTCGGTCGCGGGCTCCGGTCGAGAAGCTCGAACATCGCGGTCTCGCCGCCGATCACCGTCGGCGTCCCGCTCCCGATCGCAAGGGCCGCGTCCGGTCCGTCCACCACCAGTCCCGAGGTTGCAAGCGCCTCGCGCACGCCGGCCAGCCGCTCCGGTGCATCGACGTTCCGCACGGGCGGCATCAGGTAGCCGAACCGGCGGTGGCCGAGCGATCGAAGATGGTCCGCCGCGAGACGCCCGCCGGCCCGGTTGTCGGAGGCCACCGAGGGCAGCCCGCTCGACGGCACGGACGTGTTGACGAGCACGACCGG
>JANLYK010000319.1:0-3458 GCA_031365595.1 Chloroflexota bacterium
GTCGCGATCGCCGGGCTTGGACTCCGCGACATTGACCAGGCCGTTGCCCAGCGCGTAGATCGCGTCGTACGTGCTGGCGGGCGCGCCCGTGCCGGAGAAGTCGGTCGGGGTTCCGACGGTCCGGTAGCGGACGTCGTCGACGTAGAACGCCAGGCTGGGCGGGCCGCCCGCCGCGGCGATGCTCGAGAAGGCGGTCACGGCGAGCGTGGCACCGATCACATCGAGATGAGACGACGCATGGATGCGAGTCCTCCTGGGGCCGAACCGGCGGGTCCCTCGCCGATCCCGCCAATCGCGGCGGGACGCTGCGCATCGTCTCGACCGCCGATGTCGCCGCGATGGAGGTGGCGCGACGGTTGCGTGTCGGCTCGATGACGCCGCGGTTACGCTGATCTCGTGATCGCCGAACGTCTCCAGGTGTCTCCAGAGGTTGCCGCGGCGCTGGACGAGTCGCGCCCGGTCGTCGCCCTCGAGTCGACGTTGATCAGCCACGGGCTGCCATACCCGGCCAACCTCGAGGTCGCTCGTGCGTCCGAGGCAGCGGTTCGCGAAAGCGGCGCGGTGCCTGCGACCGTGGCGATCCGCGACGGCCGGCTGCTCGTCGGGCTCGACGAGGCGGCGCTCGAGGCGCTCGCGACGGCGCCCGCCGGATCGGTGCGCAAGGCCGCCCGGCCGTCGCTGGCCATCGCGCTCGCGGACGGCGGCTGGGCGGCCACGACGGTCTCGGCGACGATGATCGCGGCCCACGCGACGGGGATCCGGGTGTTCGCGACGGGCGGGATCGGCGGCGTGCACCGCGGCGCTCTCGGTGGCGCGACCCCGACCCTCGACATCTCGTCGGACCTCGAGGAGCTCGGCCGGACGCCGATGGCCGTGGTCTGCGCCGGCCCGAAGGCGATTCTGGACGTGCCGGCGACCCTCGAGTACCTCGAGACGCGCGGCGTGCCGGTGATCACGATCGGCCAGGACGAGTTGCCCGGGTTCTATGCTCGCTCTTCGGGGATCCTCTCGCCGCAGACCGCCACCGACGTCGCCGGCGCGGCGGCGATCGCCGAGGTCCACCTCGCGCTCGGGCTCGGCGGCGTGCTCGTCTGCGTGCCGGTTCCAGCGGACGGGGCGCTCCCCGACAACGTGGCGAGGGCGGCCGTCGAACGGGCGGTTCGCGAGGCCGACGCGGCCGGGATCCGCGGCCCCGCGACCACGCCCTGGCTCCTCGCGAGGATCGCCGAGATCACCGACGGCGCATCGGTTCGGGCGAACACGGCCCTGATCGTGAACGACGCACGGGTCGCCGGCGACCTGGCGAGTGCACTGGCGGGCTGAAGCGGGCGTGCGGATCCTCTTCACAACCCACCCCGCGTACGGTCACTTCCACCCGCTGCTCGCTCTGGCCAGCGCGGCCCGCGACGCCGGCCATGACGTGCGGTTCGCGACGTCGCCCCGGTTCATGCCCGTCGTCGAAGCCGCGGGGTTCCCGAGCATCGGGGTCGGCCTCGACTGGCTGGAAGCCGACAAGTCGACCGTGCCGGACGAGCTGAAGCCGGCGCCCGGCAGCACCCTCGAGCAGTATTTCGCCCAGCAGTTCGTGACCGCACCGGCCGAACGATTCGCCCGAGGCGTCGTCGATCACGCTGCCACGTGGCGCCCGGAGCTCGTCGTCCGGGAGCGGACCGAGTTCGGGGGATCGATCGCCGGAGCTGCGCTCGACATTCCGGTGGCGGCCGTTCAGGTCGCGTCGCCGTCGCTCATGACGCCTGCGGTGCTCGACGCCATCGAGGGACCGTACAACCGTGCCCGGACGGGACTCGGCCTCGCCCCGGACGAGGACCTCGACGAGCTCCAGTCCCACGTGGTGCTGTCCTTCGCGCCACACAGCCTTCACGACCCGCTGATTGATCTACCGCCCAGCTTCGTCTCGTTCCAGCCGGTCGCGCTCGATCGGTCGGCGTCGGACACGCTTCCGGCATGGGCCGATCCGCTGGGTCGGACTCGGCCGTTGGTCTATGCCACGCTCGGCACCGTCTTCAACAACCCGGACTACGAGCTGCCGTTCTTCCCGTCCGTGCTGGCTGGCCTCCGCGATGAGCCGCTCGACCTCGTCGTCACGGTCGGTCCGAACGTGGACCCGACCCGGCTCGGTCCCCAGCCGGCCAACGTGTCGGTCGTCTCGTACATCCCGCAGAGCCTGCTGTTCCCGCGCTGCGCGGCCATCGTCTGCCATGGCGGATTCGGAACCATGCTGGCCGCGATCGAGCGCGGCGTCCCGCTCCTGGTCGTCCCGTTCGGTGCGGACCAGCCGATCAACGCCCGGTCGATCGAGCGGCTGGGGATCGGGCTGGTCATCGACGAGGACGAGGTGACGCCGGAGCGCATCCGGGACGCCGTGAGCCGGCTGCTGAATGAGCCCGCATGGCGCCGGAACGCCGAGGCGATCCGCGACGAGGCAGCGATGCTGCCCGGGATGGACCAAGCGGTCGACCTCATCGAGCAGATCGGGCGGCGAGGCCGCGGCTGACGGGTGCCTCGGCCATGTGAGATGACTGTCTCACACGTGGATGACGGGCCACTTCCCAATTGCGGCCGCCGGGCGTACACTCCCGGTCCCTCAATCCGTTCGCCCGGGGTGTGCCTTGTCCGCCACCATCCAGCCGCTCGCGATCGACGTCCGCGAGATCCGGCGCGTCTACAAGGTCAAGCCCAAGCCGGTCGTCGCCCTCGACGGGGTTGATCTTCAGGTCGAGCCGGGCGAGTTCTTCGGCCTGCTCGGCCCGAACGGCGCCGGCAAGACGACCCTGATCAAGATCCTGACGACGCTCCTCCTCCCGTCGGAAGGGACCGCGAGGATCTTCGGCTTCGACGTCGAGCGCCAGACCAAGCAGATCCGCCGGATCATGAACATGGTCGCGGGCGGCGAGCAGTCGGGCTACGGCATCCTCACCGTCCGCGAGCAGCTCTGGATGTTCAGCCAGTTCTACGGCTTGCCGTCGCGCGACGGCTGGAATCGGGTCGACGAGCTGATCGACGCCGTCGGGCTCGACGAGCAGCGCGAGCAACGGGTCAGCACGCTCTCGACCGGCCAGCGTCAGAAGATGAACTTCGCGCGCGGACTCCTGAACGATCCCTGGATCTTCTTCCTCGACGAGCCGACGCTCGGCCTGGACGTTGCCGCCGCCCGATCGGTCCGCGAGCTGATCCTCGCCTGGAAGGCGGCGGTCCCCGGCCGGACCGTCCTCCTCACGACCCACTACATGGCCGAGGCCGACGAGCTGTGCGACCGGATCGCGATCGTGGACCACGGCCGGATCCTCGCGCTCGGCACGCCCGACGAGCTGAAGAAGCGCGTCCAGCGCGAGTCGGTCTTCCGGCTCGAGCTCGATCGGCTCGACGGCGGCGCCGCGGCCCTCCGGCGCCTGCCCGGAGTCGTCAGCGCGGCGCTCGCCGCAGGCGGCCGGTCCGAC
>JANLYK010000334.1:0-2599 GCA_031365595.1 Chloroflexota bacterium
CCCCGGGGGCGGCGCCCCCTTAACTGCGCCGCCCCTATATTCACCGGGGGGGGTTGGTCCGTGCACCCGCCCCCCCGCGCCGCGCGCGGGGTGCCCCAGGGGCGCCCCGGGCTCGACGCGGCTTCAACTGGTCCTTCCTCGGGGTGTTGCCCTTCTTCCTGTTCGCCGTCGTGTTCATGCTCTTTCCCATCGGGTTCCTCGTGATCGGCAGCTTCCAGGACAGCAACAACGGCAATGCCTTCACCCTCCAGAACTACGCCGACCTGACGACCCAGCAGGTCGCCCGAGCCTTCGCCAACAGCGTCGAGATCAGCCTCGTGTCGGCGATCGCCGGAGCGCTCTTGGGGTTGCTCCTGGCGTACGCGGTCATCCTCGGCGGGCTGCCCCGCTTCCTGCGGACGTTCGTGATGACGTTCTCCGGGGTGGCCTCGAACTTCGCCGGTATCCCGCTCGCGCTGGCCTTCATCTTCACGGTCGGTCAGGTCGGGCTGCTCACCGCCTGGATCCAGGCCGTCTTCGGCGTGAATCTGGTGAGGGATGTCGGGCTGACGCTGTACTCGAAGATCGGCCTCGAGATCGTCTACGTCTACTTCCAGCTGCCGCTCATGGTCCTGATCATCGCCCCGGCGATCGACGGCCTGCGCAAGGACTGGCGGGAGGCCTCGGAGAACATGGGCGCCTCACCGCGCCAGTACTGGCAGTACGTCGCCCTGCCGATCCTTCTGCCCTCGATCCTCGGCTGCACCGTGCTCCTGTTCGGGAACGCGTTCGGTGCCCAGGCGACCGCCTACCAGCTGACGTCCGGCCAGATCCCGATCGTCACGCTCCTGATCGGCGCCCAGATCAGCGGCGACGTGCTCCACAACCCGGGACTCGGCTTCGCGATGGCGATGGGCATGGTGATCATCATGGGCATCTCGATCCTGCTGTACTCGATCCTCCAGCGCCGCTCCGAACGGTGGCTCCGGTCATGACCGCGAGCGGGCCGAGCCTCGGGCGGCACCCGGACGCGGTCGACAGCGTGGCCAGACCGACGCCGGTGTCGGCGCCGCGAAGGAGCGGCCGGAACACGGGCCGGATCGTGTCGTGGATCGTGTTCATCGCCGCGATGGTCTATTTCTTCCTGCCCCTGATCGCGACCCTCGAGTTTTCCCTCCGGGCGCGGCCGTCGGGCGGGGCGTACATCAACACGTTCAAGGACGCGAAGTTCTTCGGAACCCTCGCCTACTCGTTCGTCATCGGCCTGATCACGATCGTGGTCAGCACCCTGATCATCGTCCCGACCGCGTACTGGGTCCGGCTCCGCCTGCCGCGCCTGCGGCCGATCGTCGAGTTCGTGACTCTGATGCCCTTCGTCGTCCCGCCGATCGTTCTCGTGTTCGGCCTGATCCGATCGTTCAGCGGCGGGATCCTGCCGCTCGCGGCCTCACCGCGCGGCAACGACGTCCTGCTCGTCGCGGCGTATACGATCCTGTCATTCCCGTATATGTACCGGGCGGTCGATAGCGGCCTGCGCACGATCGACGTCCGGAGCCTGACCGAGGCCGGTCACAGCCTCGGTTCGGGGACGCTCCGGATCCTGTGGTTCGTGATCTTCCCGAACGTCCGGGTAGCGGTCCTGTCGGGCGCGTTCCTGACCCTCGCGATCGTCATCGGCGAATTCACGATCGCGTCGTATCTGGCGCGGCCTGCGTTCGGGCCGTACCTTGCCAACCTCGGCCAGAACAAGTCGTACGAGCCGGCGGCGGTGTCGCTGATCAGCTTCCTGCTCACCTGGATCGCGATGGGCGTCATCGCGTATCTCGGCCGGACCCGCCAGGGTCGCTCGTCCGGCGTCCAGGTCGGCGGTGGGCACTGATGCGGTCCATGCAGCGCGAACCCACGACGCGTCACCCCAGGACGGAGACCACCGACCGATGAGCTTCCTCGTGCTCCAGGGCATCCAGAAGCGCTTCGGCGCGTCGGTCGCGGTCGAGGATTTCAACCTGTCCGCCGAGAAGGGCGAGTTCGTGTCCTTCCTGGGGCCGTCCGGCTGCGGCAAGACGACAACCCTCCGGATGATCGCGGGCTTCGAACAACCCTCGGCCGGCACGATCAGCGTCGACGGGGTCGACATCACCCACCGCCCCCCGAACCGGCGCAACATCGGAATGGTCTTCCAGTCGTATGCCCTGTTCCCGAACATGACCGTGGCCGACAACGTGGGCTTCGGGCTCCGTGTCCGGAAGCGCCCGAAGGACCAGATCCGCAAGCGTGTCGGGGAGCTCCTCGAGCTGATCAACCTGCCCGACAAGGGCAATCGCTACCCGTGGCAGCTGTCCGGTGGCCAGCAGCAGCGGGTCGCCCTCGCCCGGGCGCTCGCGATCGAGCCCGAGGTCCTCCTGCTCGACGAGCCACTGTCCGCCCTCGACGCCAAGATCCGGGTCGCGCTGCGCAAGGAGATCCGCTCGATCCAGCGCCAGCTCGGGATCACGACGGTGTACGTCACCCACGACCAGGAGGAAGCGATGTCGCTGTCCGACCGGGTCGTGGTGATGAGCGAGGGCCGGATCGAGCAGATCGGGCCGCCGCCCGAGATCTACAACTTCCCGGCGACGCC
>JANLYK010000522.1:0-13140 GCA_031365595.1 Chloroflexota bacterium
CCCGACCCGAACCGACCTTCCGCGGCACGCCCCCGTTCCCGACCGCCGCGCGGGCCGCCCTCGCCGATGATCAGCTCCGGACCAACCTCGCCCGGGCGACGACAACGATCCGGACCAAGCGGGCGGCCGCCGTCGCCGAGCGCGCCGATTGGGAGGAGCTCCGCCTCGCCGGTGCGGCGATCAAGGACCAGGTCCTGCACGACCTGCCCGCCCTCCTCGAGCAGCTCGAGGGGGCCGTCACCGCGGCCGGAGGCGTCGTCCACTGGGCTCGCGACGCCGCAGAGGCGAACGCGATCGTCGCCGGCATCACCCGGGCCGCCGGCGCCTCGGAGGTCGTCAAGGTCAAGTCGATGGCCACCCAGGAGATCGAACTGAACGAGGCGCTCCGGCTCGAGGGGATCGACGTCTGGGAGACCGACCTCGCCGAGATGATCGTCCAGCTCGGCCACGACCTGCCGTCGCACATTCTCGTGCCGGCGATCCACAAGAACCGGTCCGAGATCCGGGACATCTTCATCGACGAGATGGGCCGGGTCGGCCGGCCGGCGCCGGCGTCGCTGTCGGACGCGCCACCCGAGCTGGCGGAGGCGGCCCGACTCCACCTCCGCGAGAAGTTCCTGCGCGCCCGAGTCGCTGTGTCGGGGGCCAACTTCGCGGTTGCTGACGGCGGGGCGGTCGTCGTCGTCGAGTCCGAGGGCAACGGGCGGATGTGCCTGACCCTGCCCGACGTCCTGATCACGGTCATGGGCATCGAAAAGCTGGTCCCGACGTGGCAGGACCTCGAGGTCTTCCTCCAGCTCCTGCCGCGTTCCGCCACAGCCGAGCGGATGAACCCATACACGTCGATCTGGACGGGGGTCACGCCCGGCGATGGTCCGCAGGCCTTCCACCTCATCCTGCTCGACAACGGGCGGACCGACACCCTGTCCGACCCGACCGGGCGCCAGGCATTGCGCTGCATCCGGTGCTCCGCCTGCCTGAACGTGTGCCCGGTCTACGAGCGAACCGGCGGCCAGGCATACGGGTCGGTCTACCCGGGGCCGATCGGGGCGATCCTGACGCCGCAGCTGCGCGGGATCGCGAAGCACCCGGTCGACAAGCAGACGGCCTCGCTGCCGTTCGCGTCGTCGCTGTGCGGCGCGTGCTTCGACGTCTGCCCGGTCCGGATCGACATTCCCGAGGTCCTCGTCCACCTCCGGGGCCAGGTGGCCCGCCACTCCGAGGCGAGCCATCGCGTGCCGCGCCCGGAGGCGATCGCAATGGGCGTCGCCGCCTGGACGCTCGGGACGCCGCGCCGGCTGGGCCGGGCGGAGCGGATCGCCGGGCTCGCCGGTCGACTGCTCGGCCGGCGTGGTTCGATCCGGCTCCGGCTTCCCGGCCCGGGCCGCGCCTGGTTCGGGACGCGCAACCTCCGATCTCCGGCTCGCGAGTCGTTCCGGGCGTGGTGGCGCCGGACGAGCGGCGGGCGGGAAGGGGACCGATGACCGCTGCCGATGCCCGGCGGGTCGTGCTGGACCGGATCCGCGATGCCCTGGCGGATCGCCCGGAACCTGTTGCCGTGCCACGGGACTACGAGCGGTCACTTCCGGCCGGAACCGACCTCGTCGCCCTCTTCGCCGAGCGGGTGGACGACTACCGCGCGACCGTCCAGCGCGTGACGGCCGGGGACCTCCCCGGAGCCCTTGCCGCGGCGCTCGCGGAGCGGAATGCAGGGCGGATCGTGGTCCCCGACGGCGTCCCGTCGGCGTGGCTCGTTGCCGCCACGCTGGAGCAGTTGTTCGACGATCCCGTCCTGTCGCACGCCGACCTCGACGCCCTGGACGGCGTCGTCACGAGCTGCGCGGTGGCGATCGCCGAGACCGGCACGATCGTCCTCGACGGCGGGCCCGGCCAGGGTCGGCGGGCGCTCAGCCTCCTGCCCGACCTCCACGTCTGCATCGTCCGCGCGGACCAGATCGTCGGGACGGTGCCGGAGGCTCTCGCTCGCCTCGATCCGGGCCGGCCCCAGACGTGGATCAGCGGGCCGTCGGCGACGAGCGACATCGAGCTCCAGCGCGTGGAGGGCGTGCACGGGCCGCGACAGCTGGTGGTCCTGATCGTCGAGCCCTGACCGAAGTCATGCCGGTGTCGGCTCGGCGACAGCGGACAGTGGGCGCGGCATCGTATGGTCGGCGCCATGATCGACGATCCTCGACCGGCCCCGCAACGCGGCCGTTGGGTTCTGCCACTGCTGGCCCTTGCCCTCGCCAGCGGGCTGGCGGCCGGGGCGTACTACAACTGGTACCTGTGGCACCCGATGAGCGGGCTGATGATCACGCTCGCGGCGCTCGGCCTCCTCCTGATCGGCGGAGTGGCGTTCCTGATCCGCAGTCGGCGAATCCGACCGATCGCCCTCGTCCTGATCGTCGCCGGCATCGGGACGATCGTCGGCCAGAACGTGGGGCCGGATCGGCCGGCAACGCGCCGTCACGAGACCGGATCGATGCACCTCGTCCTGACGAGCCCGGTCTCGTTCGACGCGAGCGGCGAGGCCAGCTGCGGCTCGACGGCCGACGCCAGCCAGGTCGTCGTCGACCCGGGATCGTTCGGGATGGCCCGTGCGTCGGAGGAGGCAGACTTCCACTACCCGTCGGTCACGATCGGCGACATGTACGACTACGCCGATCCCGGCCGGCGCGACGACCACCTGACCGTCTCGATCGCCGTTCACTTGGCCGCGATCCCGGCCGACGCCGACTTGAATGCCGTGCCCGTCGAAACGATCCATCGATCCGACCGTGCGTCGGTGATGACCCTCGCGCCCGGCCACTCGGTCAATGGCGGATCGATTGCATTCTCCAACCTCGTCGTGAGCGACGGATCGGGATCGCGCCGGAGCGATTTCGCGGGGACGATCACCTGGACCTGTGGCCCGGTCACCGTCGGTCCCGGCCCCAACGAGTCGCCCCTCCCCGAAGAGGACCTGTCCGACTCGCCGGTCCCCGGCTGAGATTCCGGCGCGACCCAGGCTCGGATCCATGACGCGCACCCCGGCCGACGTGCCACTCCCGGGGGCGGCGCAGCTCCGCCGTCTTCGGAGCGACGAGCTCAGCGTCGATGAAATCGCCATGATCCGGACCGTGATGACGGTGGCGTTCGGCGATGACGAGAGGAACGCTTCGAGGACACCGACTGGGAGCACGCGCTCGGAGGCACCCACGTTGTGCTGGACCTCGAGGGCGAGATCGTCGCCCACGCGGCCGTCGTCGAGCGCGAGCTCCACGTCGCCGGGCGGCCGATCCGGACCGGGTACGTCGAGGCCGTCGCGACGGCGTCCGACCGCCAGGGCCGCGGCCACGGGACCCGGGTCATGGCGGACGTCGGGGCGATCATTGCCGACCATTACGAGCTCGGTGCGCTCGGAACGGGCCGGCATCGCTTCTACGAGCGGCTGGGCTGGCGGACGTGGCGCGGCCCGCTCTTCGTCCGGACGGCCGACGGCGACCGGCGGACGCCCGACGAGGACGGCTACCTCCTCGTCCTGACGACTCCGACGACGCCTCTTCTCGATCTCGACGACCCGATCAGCTGCGAGTGGCGAACCGGCGACGTCTGGTAGGGAGGTGCCGCGGCCAGCTTGTGCCCGCTACCCGGCCGGCAGGGCGATGGCGAACGTCGAACCGCGGCCCGGACCGTCGGACTCGGCCCAGGCGCGGCCGTCCATCGCCGCCGCGAGGGCGTGCACGATCGCGAGTCCGATCCCGGCGCCGCCGAGCGCCCGGGAGCGCGATGGATCGACGCGGTAGAAGCGCTCGAAGACCTGGGCCTGCTGGTCCGGGCTCAGGCCCGGGCCGGCGTCGCGGACGGACAGCACCACCGACCCATCGCGCATCTCGACGGAGACCCGGACCCGTGTCGCGTCGGGGGCGAATCGCAGCGCATTGGACAGGTAGTTGTCGAGGATCTGGGCGACGCGGTCTGGATCGGCCAGCGCGAGGAGCTTGGTCGCGCCTGTGTACGAGATGTCGATCATTCGCGTGCCCGCGCTCGGCTGGGCACGCGTCACGGAGTCGCGGGCCAGGGCAGCGACATCGACCGGCGCCAATCGGAGCGGCAGCTCGCGAGCCTCGGCGCGCCACAGGTCCTGGAGGTCGTCGACGAGCCGGGTGAGACGGGCCGTTTCGCGTCGGAGGAGCTGCCAGGTCGCGGGATCGGCGGCAACGATACCGTCTTCGAGGCCCTCGAGGTACCCGTCGAGCGTCGTCAGCGGGGTGCGCAGCTCATGGGCGACGTCGCCGACCAGGCGGAGTCGGCGGCGCTCCGTGGCCTCGAGCGAGCCGGCCATGCTGTTGAAGGACGCGGCGAGGTCGCCGATCTCGCCGCCCCCAGCGGCGGGAACCCGCTCGGCGTAGTGACCGGCAGCGATTCGATGGGCAGCGGTCGCCAGGCGGGTCGCGGGTCCGGCCACCCGGGTGGAGATGGCCAGGCCGACGGCGATGGCCGCGGCCACCGCCGCGATGGCCGCGGCCAGAAGCGCGGTGCGGACCGCTTCACCGAAGGCCTCGAGGGTCGCCGCGTCCATGGCCCGGCCGCCCGGGTCGCCCGGACGATGGCCCATGGCCTCCGAGAAGTAGCCGGGTCCGACGAGGCTCACCGCCATCAGAACGGTGCCGAGGGTGACTCCGACCACGAGCAGGTTGCCGCCGAGGACGCGGGACCGAAGCGACTGCGGCATCGGCATCAGCCGCTCGCCAGTCGGTAGCCGATTCCGCGGACCGTCTCCACGAACCCGTCGCCGATCTTGGCCCGCAGGTTGGCAACGTGGACGTCGACCAGATGATCGTCGCCAACGAATTCAGGACCCCAGACCGCTTCGAGGAGGTCGCCTCTGGGGACCACGATCCCGGGGTCCCGAGCGATCGCCGCGAGGATGTCGAACTCCGTCGCGGTCAGGACGACCGCCGCGCCGTGCGCTGTCACCGAGCGGCGGGCCGGGTCGACGACCAGGTCGCAGGTGGGCGCGCCGGCGGCCGTCCGTGGCCGGCGAAGCAAAGCCTTGACCCGGGCAACGAGCTCGCGCGGGCTGAAGGGCTTCACGAGGTAGTCGTCCGCGCCGACGGAGAGTCCGACGATCCGATCGACCTCGTCGGCGCGGGCGGTGAGCATCAGGACGTAGGCATCCGAGAACGTCCGGATCCGGCGGAGCGCCTCGAAGCCGTCGATCTCCGGGAGCATCACGTCGAGCACGATCAGATCCGGGCGCTCGACCCGGACGTGCTCGACCGCCGCCAGTCCGTCGCCGACGGTGGACACCGTCCAACCCTCGTGTTCGAGGTAACCGCGGACCAGGTTCAGGATCGGGGATTCGTCATCGACGACGAGGATGCGGTGGCTCATCCAGCTGACCATGCGTGACGACGAGCCGTGACGGCAAGGCGCCCAAGGTCCGCATCGCAGGGGCCGTCCGGCCCGTTCTCGCGGGCTTGACGAAACCTTGAGGGAGAGTGGAGCCCTTCTCCATGGACCGCCGCCGATGCCGTCCGTAGGGTCAGTAACGAAGGCCGGCGAAGTCCGCCGACCGGGACGGAGGCCTTGGCAATGATGGGATCAGCCGGATGGATCTGGATGGTGATCTGGATCGCCGCATTGCTCGTCATGGTCTGGCTCATCGTCCGCCCGACCGACGGCGACCAGTCCACGGACGACGCGCTGTCGATCCTTCGAGCCCGCTTTGCGCGGGGCGAAATCAGCGAGACCGAGTTCGAACGCGCACGCACGCTGCTGCGGACGGACCGACTGGAGACAACTCGATGACCCCCAGGACGACAGGAACCATCGCGGCCGGAATGCTGGCCATCGGCATCGCCGTCGGAGCGGCCGGGACGATCGCCGCGAACGATGGAACGACGAACGACTCGTCCGGCTTCATGGGAGCCACCGCCGGAATGAACGCCGGCATGATGGGCTCGGCCGGAATGGGCGGCAGTGAGACGAACGCCGGCACGATGGCCGACATGGCCCGGATGATGTCGACGATGGGCGCCGGCACGAGCACGAGCCCGGATCCGGCATCCTCGCCCGAAAACCACGAGCTGCACCACGGCTCGCCGAGCCCGTCCACGACGCGATGAGCGGCCCGAAGTCGGCGACGGGGCGATCTCGCCAGCTCGCCGTTCGCGCCGCCGCGCGCCCTGACTCTGACGGAGCCAGGGCCTCCGAGTCAGGCGCGGGCTCGCGGCGGCTTCGCCAGGTCGCGTTCGGCCTCGTCGTGGTCGCGGTCCTGGCAATCGGCGGCTACCTTGCGATCGCTGATCTGGCGGGCCAGCGTGGCGTCCCGACGACCGTCGATGCCATCCCGGTCCGCCTGTCGATGGCCGGCTTCACGCCTTCCAACATCCGCGTCCCGGCGGGCCGGACCGTGGCCCTTGAGCTGTGGACGACTGACGCCGCCGCGCATCTCCACAACGGCGTCCACACGATGATCAACGAGGCTCTGGGCATCAACGAGGAGTTGCCCGCCGCCGGTCCTACGGGCGAGAGCCGCAAGGTCGTCACGATCACGACCCCATCGAAGGCCGGGGTCTATGACATCTACTGCGACACCTGCTGTGGCGGCAGAGAGAGCCCGTCCATGCACGGGACCTTGACCGTGACGACCTGATCCAATGAGCACGTGCCACGACCCCATCCCCGAAGGGTCCCCCAGGGCGACGCCGGACCTCCCCCCGGCGTCGCCCCTTCCGTTCGGCTTCCCGCCGGCCGCCCTTGGGCTGGCGCTTGCCCTCGGCGTCGTGGCCGTCGCCTCGTTCGGCTGGATCCTGGTATCCCCGTTCGATGCGGCCGCGTTCGGGGGCCTGACGATTCCGGTCGTCCTTGGCGCAGGCGTGGCGGACGGTCTCAATCCCTGCTCATTCGCGTTGCTGGTCCTGTTCGCGACCTACACCCTGACCCTGGCCAACTCGGTGACGAGTGACGGATCGGCGACCACGGACGCCCGCCGGCGCCTCCTGGGCGCGGGTTCGCTCTACGTGGGAGCGGTCTGGGTCACGTACTTCCTCATCGGTCTGGGCCTGTTCACGTTCCTGGGGTTCCTCGGCCAGGACCACCTCGTCACCCGGGTCGCGGCCGTCCTCGCCCTCGGAATGGCCCTCTGGATGCTCAAGGACGTGTTCCTGCCCGGCTGGGGACCGGCCATGGTTGCTCCGGCCGGGACCCACGGTCGAATGCACCGGGCGATCGAGCGCGGTGGACTCGCGGGCATGCTCGGCGCCGGCGTCCTCGTCGGAATCTGCACCGTGCCCTGCTCGGGCGCCATCTACCTCGGCATCGTCAACGTTCTCAATGCCTCGGGCGGCGGGCCGACCGGCCTCGCCCTCCTCGCCCTCTACAACCTCGCCTACATCGCGCCACTGGTCGGACTGCTGCTGGTCGTCAGCGACCGACGCACCCTCGGCCGCCTCGCGCGCTGGAATGGCGCCAGCTCGCCGTGGGTGAGGCTCGGCCTGGCGCTCGTCGTCGTGGCCATGTCCATCGGCCTCCTGTACACCCTCTGATCGGAGATCTGTCCCATGAACTCACGCGTCTTCGCCGTCCTGATTCCGGTCGCCGTCCTCGTCGGCGCCTGCTCGACCTCCAGCGCGGCCCCGGCCTGGACGGACGGGCCCAGCAGCGCCGTGGCTGGCCCTGCCAGTCCCGCCCTCATCGGGCCATCTGCCCCGGCCTTGCCCAGCCCGACCACGGATCCGATGGCAGCGCCCAGCGTGTCAGCACCGGCAGCCGACCTGGCCGGCGACGTCGCGGTCACGATGACCGACGCCATGCGCTTCACACCCGACCTGCTGACCGTCAAGGCCGCCGAGGAAGTCACGTTCGTGGTCCGGAACGACGGCGTGATCGTCCACGAGTTCTTCGTGGGCACCGAGTCCGAGCAGGCCGATCATGCGAAGGAGATGGCCATGGGCGGCACGGGCCACGGCCACGCCAACGCGGTCAGCGTCAAGCCTGGCGAGACCGGGTCGCTGACAATGACCTTCGCGGACGCGGGCACCCTTCTGGTCGGCTGCCACGAGCCGGGCCACTACGCGGCCGGGATGAAGGCGACCCTCACCGTCGTCGACTGAAGCCGCGAGGTTCGGGACGCGCGGGCAGATCAGTCGCGGTTCGGACGCTCCGACCCGAGCAGTTGTTCGAACGGCACCGGATCCGGGTAGGCGTCCCGCCGCGTCCGAGGCGGGCGGGCCGCGATGGCCGACGCCAGCTCCCTGCCGGCTCGATCGATCCGCTTGACGAGGCTGCCATCGGCCGGGATCCCGGCACTGCCCCAGTCGTCGGCCGCGGCATAGACACCCGTGGCGACGGTCGCCGCGTTCAGGTAGGCGAAGAGGGGCCGGAGGGCATGCTCGAGGGCCAGGGAATGGCGAGCCGTCCCGCCGGTCGCCCCGATGAGGGTCGGCATGCCCGCCAGGCCATCTCGCTCGACGATGTCGAAGAACAGTTTGAACAGCCCGCTGAAGGAGGCGCTGAAGATCGGGCTGACCGCGATCAGGCCGTCGGCGCCGAGGACGCCGTCGATCGCGGCCTGGAGCTTCGGGCTCGGGAAACCCGTCAGAAGGTGATTGGTCAGGTCCTGGGCGTGGTCCCGGAGCTCGACGACCTCGACGCGCGGATCGACGCCGGCGTCGCGCAGGTGGCGCTCGGTCGCGGCGACCAGTCGATCGGCCAGCAACCGCGTCGACGAGGGTTGGCCGAGCCCGGCACTGACGACGACCAGCGACCGCGCGCTGTCGGTCATGCCGGCACAGCCTGTGCCAGTACGTCCGCGGCACCATCCGTGGCCGCCGTGGCCGCGACGCGGGCGGCCGCGACCCGCGGGTGGACCGGGGCATCCGGCACGTGGGCCGGCTTGAGCGCAGCGAACTCGCGACGGAGAACCGGCACCACCAGCTCGCCAAGCATCTCGATCTGCTCGAGCACCTTGGGCAGCGGCAACCCGGCGTGATCGACGAGGAACAGCTGGCGCTGGTAGTCGCCGACGACGTCGCGGAACGCCAGGGTCCGCTCGATCACCTGGTCGGGCGTGCCGACGGTGAGCGGCGTCTGGTCCATGAAGTCCTCGAGCGACGGCCCGCCGCCGTACACCGGCGCGTGGTCGAAGTACGGCCGGAACTCGCGGATCGCGTCCTGGGAGTTCGCGCGCATGAAGACCTGCCCGCCGAGCCCGACGATCGCCTGGTCGGCCGGTCCGTGGCCGTAATGCTCGAAGCGCCGGCGATACAGCTCGACCATCCGCATGACGTGGTCCTGCGGCCAGAAGATGTTGTTGTGGAAGAAGCCGTCGCCGTAGTACGCCGCCTGCTCGGCGATCTCGGGACTCCGGATCGAGCCGTGCCACACGAACGGCGGCACCCCGTCGAGCGGCCGAGGGGTCGAGGTGAACCCCGTCAGCGGCGTCCGGAACTTGCCCTCCCAGTCCACGACGTCCTCGCGCCACAGGCGATGGAGGAGGGCGTAGTTCTCGTAGGCGAGCGGGATCCCGTTCCGGATGTCCTGGCCGAACCAGGGATAGACCGGGCCCATGTTGCCGCGGCCCATCATCAGGTCCACCCGGCCGCCGGCCAGGTGCTGGAGCATCGCGTAGTCCTCGGCAATCTTGACCGGGTCGTTGGTCGTGATCAGGGTCGTTGCCGTCGACAGGATCAGGCGGTCGGTCTGCGCCGCCAGGAAGCCGAGCATCGTGGTCGGGGAGGACGGCACGAACGGCACGTTGTGGTGTTCGCCGGTCGCGAACACGTCGAGGCCCGCCTCTTCGGTCTTGCGGGCGATCGCGACCATCGCCTGGATGCGCTCGTGCTCGCTGACGGTCGTGTTGGTGGTGGGATCGGTGGTGACGTCTCCGACGCTGAAGATCCCGAATTGCATGTCGACTCGACTCCGTGTTCGACACGACACCGTGTCGCGTCCGGCCCGACCGCGTCGCGCCCGTTCCAGACTACGATAGCCTAAAGTAATTGCATACGCAACTACCGCTCGCGAAGGACGGCCCCGCGTGTTCGGACCTGGGCAGCGCGACCATCGGCGGCGCGGCTATCCTCGCGGTCATGCGGGTGTGGATCAGCGTCGACATGGAAGGGATCGCGGGCGTCAGTCACCACAAACCGACGAGCCGGACGGATTCCGAGTACCCGGCGGCGGTCGGGCTGATGGTCGGGGAGACGAACGCCGCGATCGAGGGCGCGCTTGCCAGCGGCGCGACCGACATCCTCGTCAACGACAGCCACGGCGGGATGTACAACCTGCGGCCGGCCGACCTGCATCCTGCGGCACGCGTCCTCCAGGGCCAGAAGGCGTGGTCGATGGTCGCCGGCGCGAACCCGTTGCCGAGCGGCGATCCGGCGTTCGATGTCGCGCTCTTCGTCGGCTACCACGCACGGGCCGGCCACGCCACCGGAACCATCGCCCACACCTACACGGGCGCCCCGACCGAGACCCGACTCGACGGCAGGCCCACCGGCGAGTACGGGTTCAACGCGTTGATCCTGGGGGCGTGGGGCATCCCCGTCGGCCTGGTGACCGGCGACGACGCGCTCGCGGCCGAGGTCGCCGGCTGGCTGCCGTGGGCCGAGCCGGTCGTCGTGAAGCAGGGCTACGGCACGAGCGCTGCTGCGTCGCTCCACCCGGAACGCGCCCGCGAACTCATCCGGGACGGCGCCCGTCGGGCGGTCGAGCGAGCGCGCAGGGCAGGGGAGCTGCGTCTGCTCGAGGTCGGCGAGCCGGTCGTGATCGAGGTCGACTACCACGTCGCGCTCGAGGCCGACTACGCGGCGATCGCGCCCAACGCGGAGCGTGTCGGCGATCGAACCGTCCGCCACCTCGGGCCGGATGCGATCACGGCCTATCGCGGCTTCCTGTCCGGCGTCCGCCTCGCGAGCGTCGTCGACTGACGTCGCGGGACTGAACTCCGCGCCGGCTGCCGCGGGCGGGGGTTGACAACCCGGACCGGATGGCATTCAATCACCACATTGTTCTATAACGTAGTGGTTATCCAGATGCAGACACACAACCTCGACGCCGTGTTCGGAGCCCTCGCCGATCCCACTCGCCGGGCGATCCTCGCCCGGCTGACCGCGGGCGACGCGACGGTGGGGGAGCTGGCGGCACCCTTCTCGATGAGCCAGCCAGCCGTGTCGCGCCATCTCAAGGTGCTCGAGCAGGCCGGGTTGATCTCCCGCGCCCGACGGGCGACCGCCCGTCTCAGTCACCTCGAGGCCGAGCCGCTGCGCGATGCGACGGAGTGGCTGGCCCGTTACCAGGCGTGGTGGGACGAGAGCCACAGCCGGCTCGACGCCTTGCTCGCCCGGCTCCAGGCAGATCCGCTCGGTGAGTCGACGGGCGCCGAGCCCCGACCCTGATCCGACAAGCAACCCAGCGCAACAGGAGCAATCAATGTCCGAAACGAAGGTCCAGGCCCCCGACGGCGTCCCGTTCATCGACGTGAGCCGCGAGTTCGTGGCGCCGCGCGACCTCGTGTTCCGGGCGTTCATCGAGCCCGATCTCCTGGTCCAGTGGCTCGGGCCGGGCAACTACGAGATGGTCATCGACGAGTACGACGTCCGGGCCGGCGGCAGCTGGCGCTACGTCCACCGGGACGGCAACGGCAACGAGTACGGCTTCCATGGCGTGTTCCACGGTGATCCGTCACCGGACGGCATGGTCCAGACCTTCGAGTACGAAGGGGCCCCGGGCCACGTTTCGCTCGACAAGCTCGTGCTCGAGGAGCGCGACGGCCGGACGATCGTTCACACCCACTCGGTCTTCCAGTCGGTCGCGGCCCGCGACGCGATGGTCGAGAACGGCATGGCCGAGGGGATGGATTCCGGCTTCAACAAGCTCGATCGGCTGCTGGAGCGAATGGCCCCGCGAGTCCGCACCCACTGACCACCCACGCTCCTTCACTGAAGAGGACCCAAGCGCATGAACTTCACCCTCGAACTCGTCGTCGTCCCCGTGTCCGACGTGGACCGGGCGAAGGCCTTCTACAGCGAGCAGTGCGGCTTCAACGTCGATGTCGACCACCGGGTCGGCGACGACTTCCGGGTCGTCCAGCTCACGCCCACGGGATCGGCCTGCTCGATCTCGATCGGCAAGGGCCTCGCCAAGATGGAGCCGGGAACCCTCCAGGGCCTCCAGCTGTGCGTCTCCGACATCGACGCGGCCCGGGCACAGCTCGCCGCCGCGGGCGTTGACATCACACCCGTCCGGTTCATCGAGGACGGGGAGTGGAAGGACGGCCACGGCGGCCCATGGAACTCCTTCGCCTTCTTCAGCGATCCTGACGGGAACGGCTGGGCCGTCCAGGAGAAGCCCGCCGCAGGCTGAGCACGCCGTTCATCGGCGCCCGACGGGGTTGCGCGTGCGGCCCCGACGGGCGCCTCCGCGTGGGCCGGACAGCAAGACGCCCGGCGCGCTGCTCGTGCAGCCCGCCGGGCGTTGTTCGTGGTGTGTGCCCGCGTCAGACGGGTCCGCGACCGCTGCGCGAGGTGCCGCGGATCATTCCGTAGCCGACGACGGCGATGACGGCGCCGATCGTGGCGACGACGATCGTCACGACGTTGATCCCGGTTGTGTAGTCCTTGCCGCCGCTGATGACGCCGGCGAGGAAGCCGCCGATCAGGGCGCCGACGATGCCGAGCACGATGTGCCCGATGACGCCGAGGCTTTCGTCACCCTTGACGAGCATGCCGGCGAGGTAGCCGGCGATCGCGCCGACGACGAGCCACGAAATGATTCCCATGGTGTTGGTCTCCATTGTTCTGGTCCCCGGAGCCGCCACCTGCGGTCCCGGCATCCGCCCTCCCGGCGTATCGGGTGTCACGGTGCTCGCCGACACGTCCCGGTCTCGGCAGCGGTTCCGATTGCGACCTTGCAGCGGCCTAACAAACGAGCATTGGGTCCGTTGCCGCGCTTCCGTGGCGTTGCGCATACTGGGCTGACGATGCCGACGCCCGAACGCTTGCACGACCCCGAACGTCGGCCGCGGTCGGCGTGGCTCACGTTGGCTGTCCTGTGGTCGATGGACGTCGTGGCGACCGGCTGCGGTCGCTCGATCGAGCGGCCAGACAAGTCGGCCGCTTTGTCGACGCCGGTCGTCAGCGCGCCGCCCAG
>JANLYK010000575.1:0-14896 GCA_031365595.1 Chloroflexota bacterium
AGCGACCACTCCAACCCGAAGTCGGCCAAACCGGCGACGTCGCTGACCGCGGCGGCACCGCTCTGGCGGGCCTTCGTCCGGGACCTCACCGCGAAGCAACCGATCACCGACTTTGCCCGGCCCAAGGGCGTCGTCCGGGCGACGATCGACGCGTGGACCGGCGGCAAGCCCGGCCCGTGGACGCGCGACACGGTGAGCGAATGGTTCATCTCCGGGACACAGCCGGGCGCGTCAAAGGCGATCGACCCGGCGGGCCTGCTCTACACGCGATCATGCGGCGGGTGGCGCGTGGATCCGCTCAGGGCCGAGCTCGGGCCACGGGCGTGGGACGACGACGTTTCGAACTGGCTCGGCAGGGCGCGTCGCGGCGTCGGGGTCGTCGGTCCGTACGAGTCCCGGACGGCGTACTTCTGGGAGCGGTCCGGCTGGGGCGGTCCTCTCTTCGGTACGTGCGCGCCCAAGCCGAAGCCGAAGCCCGAGGAATCGCCGAAGCCGCCCAATGGCCCCGGTGATCCGGGAGGCGGTGGCGGGGGCGGCGGGAAGCCCACGCCCACTCCCGCCCCGACGCTGCCGCCCGCACCGTGATCCTCGACGACGGCTTCGGGCGATCGGTCGCGCGCGGCGCGGGGCTGGCGGTCGGCGTCGGGCTGATCGCGCTCCTGGCGCTCCTCGCGGTGGCAGCGTCCCACGTCCTGGTCCTCGTGTTCATCGCGATCATCCTGGCGTCCGGCCTCCAGCCGTTCGTCGCCTGGATCCGCGGCCATCTGCCGATCGGGCGGGGCCCGACGATCCTGCTCGTCTACGGCGCCTTTCTCGGGGTGGTCATCGTGATGGCCCTGTTCGTGCTGCCGGCGGCACTGGCCCAGCTCGAGCGGACGATCGCCTCGCTGCCGCCGTTCCTGGACCGCGCCAGGGAGTGGGCGAACACGATCCGGCCGGCCGGACTCGCCCGGGGCATCACCTCTCTGATCGACGCGGCGTCGCGCTCGATTCCGAAGCCGGGCGTTGCGCCGGCGCCCGGTCAGGTCGTCGAGATCGGGCTGACCGTGGCGGAGACGCTGACCTCGGTCGTGACCCTCCTGACGGTGGTCTACTTCTGGCTCACCGAGCACGCCCGCCTCCAGCGCTACGCGCTCGCCTTCGTCTCGACCGAGCGTCGCAAGCGCGCCCGCGACGTGTGGAACGCGGCCGAGACCCGGCTCGGGATGTGGGTTCGCGGCCAGCTCATCCTGATGGCCTCGATCGGCATCGCCACCTCGATCGCCTACACCCTGCTCGGCCTGCCCGCGGCCCTACTGCTCGGCCTGATCGCGGCCGTCGCCGAGGCGATCCCGATCGTCGGGCCGCTGCTCGGCGCGATCCCGGCGATCCTCGTCGCCGCCACCGTCTCCC
Source organism: Chloroflexota bacterium (assembly GCA_031365595.1). Taxonomy (GTDB): domain Bacteria; phylum Chloroflexota; class Limnocylindria; order Limnocylindrales; family CSP1-4; genus CF-46. The sequence goes on from JANLYK010000575.1 coordinate 1,393, forward strand.
CCGAGCTTGCCCTCGTCGTCGCGGTGATCTACCTCGTCCTCCAGTTCGTCGAAGGCAACGTCCTGGTGCCGATCGTGATGCGCAACACGATCGGGATCTCGCCCTTCCTCGTGATCCTGAGCGTCCTGATCGGCGGTGCGGCCGGCGGCTTCATCGGGGCGCTGCTGGCGGTTCCGATCGCGGCCGCCGGCGAGGTCCTGATCGAGGGCCTCCAGGCCCGGGAGGTCCCGGTCGCCCAGGACCCGACGAGTGGCGACTCCACGGAGGACGAAACGAACGCGGCCGGGGAGCCCGACCAGGGCCCGGCCGACCGCGATCCGGAGCCCACGGTGGCGGCGCCCACGTCCTGACGCGCAGCGCGACCGAGCCGCGAGCCCCAGGCGACGGGGCCGGGCCACGCACGAGATCGGGCCGATTGCAACACGCCTGCAATCTGACGCCAACCCCCGACGATCGCCATGCGACCCCCGGCCTGCGCTACTGCAACGGGACGTCGTGGGCATGGACCGGGCGTCGGCTTCGAGGGTGTTCGTGAGGCAGGAAGGCATCGGAACGAACGTCGGCGGCGGGAGAATGCGTCCCGATCCCGCGCGCGCCCCGACGGACGCCGGGGACGCCACCGAGGGGCTCGACCTGCCCGTCGACCTGCGCGCGATCCTCGAGGGGATCGCCGCCGGCGTGACCGTCCAGGATGACCGCGGCCGCCTCCTCTTCGTCAACGACGACGCCGCGATCCTGAGCGGCTACCACTCCCCACGGGAGATGCTGGCCGCGTCGCCGATCGACATGCTCAAGAGGTTCCAGCTCGTCGACGAGCACGGAGAGCCGTTTCCGTTCGATCGGCTGCCCGGCCGCCGGATCCTGGCCGGCCAGACCGCCGAACCGGTCCTGATCGGATTCCGCCTCCTCGCGGACGGAGCCGAGCGCTGGTCGATCGTCCGCGCGCGGGCGGCGACGCTCGCGGACGGCCGGCGCGTCGCGATCAACACGTTCCACGATGTCACGCCCCGGATCGAGACCGAGCGTCGGATCCGGGCGAGCGAGCAGCGCACTCGCGAGCTGGCCGAGGCACGCCGACGGGATGAGGAGATCGCCCGCCACCTCGCCGACACGTCCCTGCGCCTCGACGAGGCGCGCGACGTGAAGGCCGTCGCCCAGCTCGCCGCCGAGGCTCCGATCCCGATCCTCGCCGACTGGTGTCTCGTGGACCTGCTCCAGGCCGACGGGACGCTCCGGCGCGTCGGCCTCGCCGCGCGCGACCCGGAATTGGCGGGTGTCGTCGAACCACTCCGCGACCACCCGTCCATCCGGAGCCCCGACCACATCAGCCGGCGGGCCGTGAACGCGGCGACCTCGATCGTGATCCCCGACGTCGAGGCGTTCTGGGCCGCCGAAACGACCTCTGACCTCGACCTTCGGCGGATTCTCGAGGCGACGGGCATCCGGTCGGTCGTTGCCGAGCCGCTGCTCGCCCGCGGCGAGGTCATCGGGGCGATCGTGTTCGCGACCGTCGGCGAGCGCCGCCACGACGCGGTCGCCACCGCGGCCAGTGCAGAGATGGCCAACCGGATCGGCCTCGCAATCGCCAATACCATGTCCTACGAGGCCGAACTCGGGGCGCGCCAAGCGGCCGAGCGCCTTGCCGGGCGGATGGAGCGCCTCCAGGCGGTGACCCGGGTCCTGGCCGAGGTCGGGACGGTCGACGACGTCGTCGGGATCATGATCGATGAGGCCTACCGGGCGTTCGGGGCCGACCGGGCCGCGATCGGGCTGCTCGACGAGGATGCGACGCAGCTGGACGTGATCGAGCAGGCGGGCGTCAGGCCCCCGACGACCACCCGCCGGACCGTGGCCCTCACTGTCGATCTCCCGATCGCGATCGCGGTTCGCGAGAACCGGCCCGTGTGGGCGGACGTACCGGATCCGTCGGCGAGCGACGGACCCGCGAGCAGCCGGTTCGCGACCGAATGGGCCGTGCCCCTCGTCGCCGAGCAGGCGCCGCTCGGTGGACTCGCCCTGGCGTTCGCGGCTGACCGCAGGATCACGCCGGAAGACGAGCGCCTGGTCCGGGCGTATGCCGACCTCGGCGCGGGCGCGATCGTCCGGCTCCGCCTCGGAGCTCTCCGCCAGGAACTCCTCCTCGCCAACGAGGCCGAGCGGGCGCGCCTCGAGTCGATCCTCCACCAGATGCCGATCGGCGTCATCCTGGCGTCCGCGCCGGACGGTCGCTTCCTGTACGCGAACGAGGCTGCTCGCCGCCAGTCCCCGTTGCCGATCGAGATCGGTCAGTCGCCGGCTTACAGCCGGGCTGAGGCGTTCGCCGCCGATGGCTCACGCGTCGGGCCCGACGACTGGCCGATGCGCCGAGCCATGCGCGGCGAGACCGTCGACAACGAGAGTATCGAGATCTCCTACGACAACGGCACCCGCCTGACGTTCGCGATGAGCGCGGCGCCGATCGCCGGTCCATCCGGAGCGGTCGAGGCAGCCGTCCTGACCTACGCCGACGTCACGGGACGGATCCGGGCGCAGGAGCGCGAGACATTCCTTGCTCGGGCGTCCGAGGTCCTCGCATCGTCGCTCGACTACGAGAAGACGGTTCAGGCCGTCGCCGACCTCGCGGTTCCCCACTTCGCCGACTGGTGCGTCGTCCACGTCGCGGGCGAGGAGGGGCTGCCCCAGCGGATCGCCGTCGCCCATCGCGACCCGGCGATGGTCGAGCTCGCGATTCGGCTGCAGAACGAGTACCCGCCCGATCCGGAGGCCGCGACCGGAACGGCTGCGATCCTGCGCAGCGGCAAGCCGGAGTTCATGGCCAGCATCCCGCCCGAGCTGATCGATCAGGCGGCCAGGAACGACCACCATCGCGAGATGCTTCATGCCCTCGCGCTCCGCTCCTACGTCTCGGTCCCGTTGATCGCGGCCGGCCGGATCACGGGCGTCCTGACGCTCGTCGGGAGCGATCCGAGCCGCCCGTTCGTGCCCGAGGACGTCACCTTCGCCGAGAACCTGGCCGACCGGGCAGCCGCCGCGATCGAGAACGCCCGCCTGTTCCGCGAGGGCGTCCGATTCAAGGCGTTGCTCGACGCAACCGGCGACGCGGTGCTGATGCTCGACCCGTCGGACGGCCGGATCGTTTACGCGAACCGCGGTGCGGCCGAGCAGTTCGGACTGCCGGTCGAAACGCTGACCGGATCCCGGATCGGCGACCACGTCGACGGGACGGTGGGCGCGACACTCGAGGCCACGATCGCGGCCATCGAGGACAGCGGCACAGGCGGCCGGACCGAGACGTTCGCCCTCCACCGTCCGGACGGCATGCTCCTGCCGGTCGAAGTGCGCTTCGAGGCGGTCGCGCTCGACGGCGCGCCGGCCCGGATCCTCGCGATCGCCCGCGACATCCGCGACCGGATCGAGGCCCAGGAAAGCCTTCGTGAGCTGGCCCTCGCCGAGCACGCCCGGGCCGCCGAGCTGAATGGCGTGATCACCGCGATGGGCGACGGGGTCGTCGTGTGCGACCGGGACGGGCGAATCCTGCTGGCCAACCCGGCAGCCGAAGACGTGTTTCCGCATGTCGAGGAACAGACCTACCGGGACATCCTCGGTCAGCTCGACGACCCCGAGGACGAGGCCCCGAAGCTCGGCCGACGGGGGGGACCGGTCGAGCTCCGCGTTCGCTCCGGCGACGAGCGCTGGATCGAGCTGAGCACGTGGCCGGTTGGCTCGGACGGTTCGCACGCCGAGGACGGCCACGACGAAACCATCGTGCTGCTCCGGGACGTCACCGACCAGCGCCAGCGCCAGGCGGTTCGGGACACGTTCATCGGCGTCCTGTCGCACGAGCTGCGGACACCGGTCACGACGATCTACGCTGGCGCCAAGGTCCTCGCCCGCCCCGGCGATCTGGCCGAGTCGACCCGGCGCGAGATCTTCGACGACATCGTGGTCGAGTCCGAACGGCTCCACCGGCTCGTGGAGGACGTCGTCGCGATGCAGCGCTTCGGCGATGAGGGCGGCGACGTCGGCTCCGAGCCGGTCCTCCTCCAGCGCCTCCTGCCGGTCGTGGTGGACTCGGAGCGGCCGCGCTGGCCGGGGGTCACGTTCGAAGTCGCGGTCGAACCGGGGCTGCCGACCGTGACCGCCGACCCGACGTACGTGGAGCAGGTGATGCGCAACCTGCTGTCCAACGCGGCGAAGTACAGCGGACCGGGTTCGACCGTCCGGGCGGCGGCGTCGGCGGCGGGCAGCGAGGTGATCGTCCGGATCGCAGACGACGGGCCGGGCTTTCCACTCGACGAGGAGGACCGCCTGTTCGAGCTCTTCTTCCGATCGGCCGGCACGGCCCGGGCGGCCGCGGGTGCCGGGATCGGGCTGTTCGTTTGCGCCCGGCTCGTCCGGGCCATGGGTGGCCGGATCTGGGCGGCGAACCGGCCCGAGGGCGGTGCCGAGTTCGGGTTCGCGCTCCGGGTGATGGACGAGGGGGACTGACGCCGCAGCTCTGGACGGAGCTCAGATCCAGGATCGCCAGCGAGCGAACGCGAGGATCGCGACTGCGAAGCCGACCATCGCCCCGGCGACGAGGAAGAAGTTGCCGGGCTCATCAAAGAACGACAACTTGAAGTTCATGCCCATGACTCCGGCCAGGACGATCCCGGGGAGGGCGATCGCGGACACGAGGGTCAGGATCTTCATCACGTCGTTCGTCCGTTGCGACGAGCGCCCGAGGTACAGATCGAACGAGCCGACGAGCAGCTCGCGGGCATTCTCGACCCCGTCGATCGCGCGCTCCAGGCGCTGGGCGATGCCCGGCCAGACCGCCCCCACATCGGACATGAGCGCCATGTCGGGGCGCTCGAGGGGGAGGAGCGCTTCCCTGTTCGGCGCGAGGGAGCGGCGCAGCCGGGCGATCCGCCGGCGGAGGATGACGACCGTTGCAAGGAAGCTCGCGTCCGCGCGATTCCGGACGGCGACCTCGTCGAGCGCATCGATGTCGCGCTCGATCGCCTCGAGCTGCCGGAAGTAGGCCGTGAAGACCGAGTCGATGAGGCCGGCCACGAACGACGCCGAATCGAGCGTCCCGACAAGCTCCTCGAGATCGATCTCCTTGCGGAACTCATCGACCGCCCAGATCGGGCGATCGTGGACGGTGACGATGTGATTGGCGCCCACGACGATGTCGAGCTCATGGCGAACGGCGTCGTTGTCGTCGGGCTCGACGGTGCCGATGGTCAGGACGATGCGGTCGGGCAGCCGCAGGAGGCGGGCCCGGCGGTCTACCCGGCCCAGTCGCCGGAGACCCTTGCCGTCGAGGCCGATCGCGGCCCCGGCCCGGGCGAGATCCTCGGGCTCACGGCCGTCGATGTCGATCCACAGCAGACGATCCTTGTCGACCTTGACCGGGTCGTTGCCCAGGTCGACTTCTCGATCCTGACCCTTCCCGTCGTACAGGACGGCGCGAATCGTCAACGGATGAGGGCGAGGATTCCCGCGGTGACGAAGGCCACGAGCGCCATCGCCCACTCGACGACGCGCATCGATTGATCTTCGACGTCGGACTCGGTGGTCGGGAGAGCCGTCTGCCGGAACATCGATGTGACTCCTGTCTGGATGGCTCGGCCGGTCCGATGATCCGGTGCGGCCGATCTGGGGGCGCCGGTTGTGATCGACGGCACCACCGGGATGGGGAGGTGCCGCCGTTGTGAGCGCAGAGTGTCAGGCCGACGATGCCAGCGACAGATGAGCCGGGCGCCGGCTCGTTTCACGGTCATTGCACTCGTCCGGACGGCCGGCGCGGCGGTCCGGGGCGGCTGAGAGACGCGTGCAATGCATCGCGCTCCAAGCGTCACTCCGGCGTTCGCGGTCCCTCCGTAAGGTCCGTCCCGACGTGGCCCGCGAGGCCGCGTATGAGGTGCCCGGAACCGCCGGCACCCCCATGAACGGAGGACTTCCCCACCATGTACAAGCGAATTCTGCTTGCCCTGACCCTGGCCGCCTCGCTCGGCGGCGCTGTCCTAGCGTGCACCACACCGGCTGCCACGACGAGCCCGACTTCCGTCACTCCGGCCTCGCCCGCCGCCAGTGACATGATGTCCAGCGAGCCGTCGGTCTCGACCGACCCGCTCATGTCGGCGAGCCCCAGCGCTTCCTGACCCGCCAGCTCACGCCCCCGGATCTCTCGGGATCCGGGGGCGTCTTCATGTCCCGGTGCGCTCGGTGCAACGCCGGCGACACGCGAATCGGGACCGGTGACGCCCGGCTGCAAGCCCGCGCCGCCGATCCTGCAGTTCGGCTCCGACGTCGTCGGGAGGAGACCCTTCAACGACGCGGCGATCGGGGATCGAGCTCGCGACCGGCCACCCGGACGCGAGCCACCAGTCAGACGATGCGGCGCTGCCTCGACGTTGTCGGCAAGCGCCGCATCGGTCTGTCCGGGACGGGCGCGATCGTGGCCTTCACCGGGCTGACATTCCGTTGCAATGGGGAAGCCCTTCCCCGTTGCTGATCCGGCGGTACGGCCCATGGATCATCCACCTCGTTCCCGGCTTCGGGACTCAATACGGGATGGAGGTCCACTCTCATGAACATCATCTCCTGGCTGATCCTCGGCGCGATTGCCGGTTATCTCGCCGGCTTCCTCGTCAAGGGTGACGAGGGTCTCGGCGTCATCGGCCACATCGTCCTCGGGATCGTCGGCGCGCTCGTCGGCGGCTTCCTCGCCAGCGTGCTCTTCAAGACCGACGCGATCAACGGTGTCTTCGACATCAGCTCGATCGTCGTCGCGACGATCGGCGCAGTCCTGACCGTCGTCGTCGTGAACATGGTCACCGGCCGGAGCCGGTCCGGCCGCGGCGCGGTCTGACCCAGCGCCTCAACGCGGAGCCGGCGCTCCGCTCATGCCCATCGGACGCCCACCACCTCGGTGGGCGTTCCGATTCTCCGCACCCTCCCGAAAGGAGTCGAACATGTCAGAGATCCTCGAGGCCATCGACGTCGACGTCCCCGTCAAGACCGCCTACGACCAGTGGACCCAGTTCGAGACGTTCCCGAAGTTCATGGACGGCGTGAAGTCGGTCCGCCAGCTCGACGACACGACCCTCGAGTGGGTCGCCGACATCGCCGGCAAGGAGAAGCGCTGGCAGGCGAAGATCACCGAGCAGGAGCCCGATCAGCGGATCGCCTGGACGGCGACCCAGGGCGCGCACAACGCGGGCGTGGTCACCTTTCACCGCCTCGACGAAGGCAAGAGCCGGGTGACTCTCCAGCTGGACGTCGACCCGGATGGCCCGATCGAGAACATCGGCGACGCACTCGGCCTGGTCAAGGGCCGGGTCAAGGGCGACATGGAGCGCTTCAAGTCGTTCATCGAGGAGCGCGGCGCGGCGACCGGGGAGTGGCGCGGAGAGGTCGACCAGACCAACACCTGATCACCGCTTCCCCCACGCCGGCGGTCCGCTTCGGGCCGCCGGCGTCGGCGTGTCCGACGCCATGGGCCGGCCCGTCGCGCCATGCTCGACCTCGCCCATTGCCAAGGTGGGATACCCGCCATTGCCAGTCGCCTGCAAGGGCTCGATGCCGGAGCGTGGGCCGACTGACGTCCGGCCCGGGCTACGGTCCATCCCATGTCCACGATCTATCTCGACGCGTCGGCCGTGGCCGCCTCCGACGCGCTCGAGCGCCTCGCCCATCTCGTCGATGCCGGCCACGAGCTCGTCCTCGTGACGTCCAAAGACCATGACCGGGAGCCGCGCGTCTTCACGGCTCGGATCCAGGCTCTCCCCGACGAGCCCCAGCCAGGCTCGTGGTTCGTGACGGCAGACCCGGCGACCTGCAGCGATCGTCAGGCGGCCCTGCGGACCGTCCTGATCGGGCCCCGCGCAGCGACCCCGCGGCCGACGCGCTGCGACTCGACCGCCCGAGATCTGCGCGACGCGGTTCTCGAGATCCTGACCGCCGACGCGATGCGCTGAGCGGCGCTCCGGCGCGAACGGCTGCAATGCGCGCAAGAGGCCGATGCAACCTCTCGCCCGCCTTGTGTGACGCTCCCGACAGCGACCGAGCCCGAGACTGGTGTCGCGGGCTTCCGACCACTGGGGGTCCGGGAGCCCGCAAACCTCGTCCATGTCGCTCCCGACACCGCCCCGGTCAGTGGCGTCGGGCCTCCACCTCACAGGTCGATATGTGGATGCAAGGCCGGCACCGCTCGATGTGAGATCTGCGCTGCGGATCGATCGCTAGATTTGGGTCACGCTCGTCGGGACGTCCGTCGGGCTTCATCTTCGAACATCCCTGTGTGGGGCGCTTGTGACGGGGCGCCTTACCCCGAACCAGCGGAACGCCCGGAGCCCCCTCCTCCGGGCGTTCCGCATGTCCGGGACCACCGGCGGTGGTTTGCGCGCACCAAAGAAGCCGGTCGGCAGCGCCGACCGGCTTCGTTCCGTTCCTGGTTGCGGCCGCACGGGCCGCGGGTGCTCAGCGGGGGCGCGTCGGTCGCGTCCCGTTGTGCCGATCGAAGAGGGTCAGGCCCATCGCTGTCGCCGGGACCAGAGCGAGGATCACCAGCAGCCGGTTCGCGCCGCCGAGCAGGAGGCCGATCGCCATGCCGAGCGACAGCGACGTTCCGACCGCGAGCACTTCGTCGGACTCGCTTCGGATCATCTGATTGGCCTTCTCGAGCTGGACGCCGGTGGCGCTAGCGGCCTCGGGCAGGCGCTGGGCGGCGGCAACGGCCTTGTCGGCCACGTCGCTGGCGATGCCCTTGGCGGTCGTGGCGAGGTCGTTCGCCTCGTCGGCGAGGGTCGTGGTGCTCGAGCTGGTCGAGCCGTTCGTCGTGGTGGCCATGTGGCGGGTACCTCCGGTGTCGTGTGTCGGGAGTGATGGCTCCACCGTAGATCGCCGCGCGCGGCAGCCGGCCATCCGCCGGACCGCACCCGGTTGCAGGCACGTGACAGCGCCGACTGCAAGCGCACTGACACCCGGGCGGCGGTCCGCGGAGGCCCGCGCAACGCCGACCCGGCTACGTTCGAGGCAGCGGACCGGACCATCGGTCCACCACCCGGAGGAATCCACGATGGGTTACGAAGACGCGAAGGCCGACATCAAGCAGGGTGCCCGCGACGTCAGCAACGAGGCCAAGGAGACCTGGCGCAAGGCGGACGGCGAGGAGAGCCTGTCCGACAAGGTCGCCAACGCCGGCGACGACATCCGCGATGCCCTGGGCAACGCGGGTGATGACGTTCGCCGTCACGCGGACGACACCGAGGAGAATCGACCACTCTAGGCGTCGCTCCGGTCAAGTGGTTGACACGCGGCGAGCCCTCGTACTCGAGATGGGGTTTGTCGAAGCTCCATCTCGAGCGAGGGCTCTCGCGTTTCATCGTGCGGCCACGCTGACGAGCGCCCGCGGGTCGTCGGCGCGAGGAGCGCTCGTGCCCTGCCCCGAGGACCGGGATCAGGCTTTGGGGAAGCCACCATCCTGTGCGGCGTGGAATCGGTCACGCGCCTCGGACTCGGCGTGGTCGGCGTCCAGCACGATCTGATCGGCCCGTGCCTGGTCGCCTTCGGTGGTGTTCGCGGCCTGCTGCGCGGTCACCGCAGCCTGGCTCGCGGCGGCCTTGGCGCGCTCGGCGGCCTCCTTGGCCCGCGCCGCTGCGTCCGTGGCTTCGCGGGCAGCAGATTCGGCCTCGACGGCGGCTTCCTCGGCGATCGCGGCGGCGGTCACCGCCCGAGCCGCGACCGACGCCGCGTTGTGAGCGGCCACCGAATCCCGTTCTGCCGCGCGCCAATCGGCGAGGAGTTCCTCCGCGGAACTGCGCTCCGCGTCCCCACCCTTAGCCATTCCTGGCGCCCTCCCTTGCGAGGATCAAGATTTCGTTGGTCTCCGGCGGTCGGGTCATCGTTCTCGGTCGGACGCTTGAGGCCAGAGGTACGTCTGGAAACGCCGGGCCCGGGTTCAAGGACACGTCTTCGGACATTTGTCATTCGCCCGAGATGTCGGAGCCCCTTCACAGCGTGGCCGATGTGTCGGTGTGTCGTCTGTACTCTACCGGACACATGAACCGTGGGTGCGTGATATGACCGGACAGAATGTGATCGACCCGCGGGCCAATCGCCTGCTGCGCGGGCTCACGGACGAAGAGCTCAACCGGATCCGTCCCGCCCTCGAGGCCGTCCATCTGCCACGGCCGACGGAGCTGGAGGGAGCCAACGAGGACATCCGCTTCGTGTACTTCCCGACTACGGGCGTGGCGTCCATCGTCGCCCTTGACGAGGGCGGCGAGTCGGTGGATACGGCCATGATCGGCAGAGAGGGAATGACCGGCCTGGCGGTCTTTCTGGGCACCGGTCAATCGCCTGTCCGGACGATCGTCCAGGTCGCGATGTCAGGCCTGCGCATGGAATCCGATGCGCTCCGCGCGGAGCTCGCCCGGGGTGGCCGGCTCACCACGCTCCTCCAGCGGCACACCCAGGTCGTGATGATCACGATGGCCCAATTGATCCTGTGCAATCGAATCCATCGACTGGATCAACGGGCGGCGCGCTGGCTGCTCCAGGTCGACGACCGGGTCGACGAGGCGCCATTCGGCGTGACGCAGGAGTTTCTGGCGCAGATGATCGGCGTCCAGCGTCCGGCCCTGTCCGTGGCGATGCGACAGTTCAAGGACGCCGGGCTGGTCCGCTACGCGCGTGGTCAGATCAGCATCGCCGATCGCGACGGCCTGCTGGCGAGGTCGTGCGGCTGCACCAAGGTCATCGCGTCCGAAGCGCGGCGGCTCGACGAGATCCTTGACCGCGCTGACGACGGTGCGACCCGGATGTGATGACCAACGAGCGGTCGTGTCGGGCCATGTGACCGCAGTCCGGACCCCTGCGATGGACCCGCAACGTGTCCGCCGGAGGATGGGAGCCGGCCGTCGGACGTCACGAACGATCCTTGGTGCCTGATGCTTGACCCGACCCGATCAGCCGGCCCGCCTCAACCCCGGCCCAGCGCACCCGCCGTCCCTGCCCCGGTCGCGCACGACCTGGGCCGCGTTCGGGCCGTGATCGACGCCCTGCCCGAAGCCGTGTTCGTCATGGATGACGACGGGGGGCTGCGCCTGACGAACCCGTCTGCGGATCAGCTGTTCGCGGGGCAGCCCGTCCACGATCAAGCCGACCTGCTCTCCCGGTTCGAGGCGGTTCCGCACGATCGCGATCGGCGCCGGTCCGGCGACGTTCCGGGCACTTCGGCCCCGCGCCCGGTCACCGTCCGGTCGCGTCACCGGCCGAACCGCTGGTACACACTTCGGGCGATTCCGTTGGACCGGGGCCCGACGAGCGGTCGTACGACGCCCGTCTCCGAGGCGGCCTCGCTGGAGGAGGCCGGCGACGGACAGACCGTGTTCGTCCTCCGCGACGTCACCGACAGCCGGGACCTTCAGCCGGAGCGCGAAGCGTTTCTGTCGATCCTGTCCCACGAGCTGCGGACGCCGATCACCACGATCTACGCCGGCTCGTCGGTCCTGGCCCGGCGGCCGACGCTGGCCCCACCGGCATCGCAGATCCTGGCCCGCGACATCAGCGCGGAGGCGGCTCGCCTGTACGACCTCGTCGAGGATCTCCTCGTGCTGGCCCGCCTCGAGCGCCAGGTGCTCGACCCGCTCGACGAGCCGGTCCTGCTCCACCGGGCGGTCGACTCGACCGTGCGGATGGCCCTCGACCGCGCGCCGGGCGCTCCGATCGAGCGGCTCGGACCGGGTCATGCGCCGGAGGTCCATGGCGACTCGACGTATGTCGAGCAGGCCTGCCGCAACCTGGTCCTGACCTCGCTCCGGTTCGCCGGTCCGGGCCCGGACCGCCCGCTCGAGGTCGAACTGCGGGTGGACCGGGCAGGCAGCGAGGTCGCCATGATCGTCCGCGATCGAGGACCGGCACTCGGTCAGGCCGAGCTGGATCGGGCCTTCGAGCTGCCCGACCCGTCGGCCGTCGGACGGCTCGCCGGAGCCGGCATCGGGCCGTTCGTCTGCCGCCACCTCGTCGAGGCGATGGGCGGCCGGACGTGGGCCGGCAATCGCGACGACGGGCTCGGCGGGGTCGAATTCGGGTTCTGCCTGAAGATCGACGAGCGCGGCTGACCGTCGCGTTCCGGGCGGCACAGGGCTCGAGACGGCGCTCCCGTCCGGCCCGTCGCGGCGGGCCTGGCGGCGCGTGAGGCCCCGGCGATCAGCGCCGGCGCCGACCCCGATCGAGCGCGGCGACCACGACATCGGCCGCGATCAGCCCAAACCCGAGGATCGCCCCGATCGTCCCGGCCACGCGGCGCTTCGACGAGCCGGCCCCGATCCGTTCGTTGCGCGCGACGGAGGCGCCGAGCGGGGACCCGGCCTCGGTCGGCTGGACACTCCCCGGCGAGCGTCCGGCGAGCAGGTCACGTTCCACCTGGAGACGCTGTCGATACAGGATCTCCCACTCCTCGTGGGGCACCTCGAGAGTCGCGAGGCGGGTATCGATGGCGGCCAGGGTGGCGCCCGCCGCGACGAGATCGATCGGCCGGTCCGAACCGGGCTCTCCGCCGGCCGCCCGCGGCCGGCTCAGGGCCTCGAGCTGGGCCTCGACCTCCTGGGCCTCGGCCGAGGTCGTCATCGAGGCCGCCGTCGAGGTCAGCCGGGTGGCGATCGCCGAGCGGGCCCGGGCCACCGCCAGCTTCTTGCCGGCGATCGCGATGTCCGACGGGTACAGGCCGATCTCGATGTCCCGCCCGACGAGCTCGACCGGCCGGTCCGGGACGAGCGCCCGGATGGCCGGCCCGGCGATCCGGCCCAGCATCCGACCGGGGATCGCGAGGGGCAGCGGGGCCGGTCGGCGATCGACCGGCAGGCCAGCGTCGTCGAGCGCCGCCTCGAGGTCGGCCACGACCCGGTCGTAGCCGCCCGGTCGGACGACGATCGGCACGTGGGCGTCCGTCCAGCCGATCGCCCGGTGGTGAACGAAGCGCGCGATCCCGACCCCGGCCAGGATCACGAGGGTCAGGGCCAGGGCCGCGCACAGCGGATAGCCGCGCACGATCTGGCCGACCAGCGCGGTGCCACGCGGGCGATGTGCCGGGTCGACGACGAAGAGGGTCGCAACCCCGACGACGATCGGGACCCCGAGTGCGCCGACAAGCATCGCCAGCCGGAGCCAGCCGCGGTCGACGACGTCCGGGGCGGGCACGGCCGCCACGAGGAACGCCCCGAGCTCGGGGACGAGGACGCCGAGCACGAGGGCCGCCCAGACCAGCGATCCGAACGTGATCAGGGCGAGGATGATCTGGCGATCCTGGGGCACCCGCCCGAAGAGCAGGCTCGACGCCCAGCCGAGGGTCGTGGTCAGGAGCTTGCCGGCAAACCGGCCGATGATGCCGAACAGGCCGGCGAGGGTCGCCAATCGATCAGCCCGCCGCCCGGGCGCGCGGCGTCGTCCGCCCGGGCACGCGGCGTCGGGCGGCGCGTCGGGCGGCCCCGCGACCGGCGTCCTCGCGCAGGCG
>JANLYK010000576.1:0-3447 GCA_031365595.1 Chloroflexota bacterium
AGGACGACGGCGACGACCAGGACGAGCATCGCGCCGGCCAGGAGCTGGCGGCCGCCGAACGGGCCGATCAGGCCGCGCCGTTCGCGGCGATGGGTGAACTCCGGGCGTTCGGTCACTCAGACCCCGGCAAAGTTGAAGTAGCGCGGCAGAAGCGCGAGCCAATCGAACAGCATGGCGATCCCGATCGCGACGACCAGCAACCCGCCGATGACCGACACGACGTGGCCGTGGCGCAGGATCGGCCGAAGCAGGGCGGGCGCGCGGTCGTAGACGAGGGCGATCGCGAGGAACGGCAGCCCGAGCCCGATCGTGTAGGCGACGAGGAGGATCGCGCCCTGGCCGACGGTGCTGCTCGTCGACGCCAGCCCGAGAATCCCGCCCAGGATCACCCCGACGCACGGCGTCCAGCCGATCGCGAAGATCGCCCCGAGCCCGAAGCTGGCCAGCAAGCCGCCGCGGCTGCTGACCAGACGGCCCCCGAGCCGATCACCGAGGCCCTGGCCGCCGGCGGGGGCGAATGACATCGATCCGGTCGCGGTCGCGAGGGAGCCGGCGGCACCCGTGTCGAGCGGGCGCCAGTTGCGCTCGAGGCGCGGGATCCGGAGCAGGCCGGCCAGATTCAGGCCGAGCAGGACCAGGAGAACGCCGCCAACCTGGCGAAGAACCGGCATCCACGGGGAAAGGCCGGCGGCGGCGAACGTGGCGGTGATCCCGAGGAGCGTGAAGATCGAGCCGAAGCCTGCGACGTAGGCGAGGGCGTGGCGAAAGGCGGTCCAGCGGGAGGGTCCCGTGGCGTGCGCGGCCCCGAGCGGACCCGCGCCGGCCGTGCGGGCGTCCGCGACCGCGACGGCGGTCAGCTGGCCAAGATAGGCAGGGACGAGCGGCAGGACGCACGGACTGAGGAAGCTGATCACGCCGGCGGCGAGCGCGACGAGGATCGTGAGGTTATCGCCGTTCATCTGGCGACTCCGCGCGCTGCCGCGCCAACGAAGGCAGCGCCTGTGTTTCGAATAGCCGCATATCCAACGGGCGCGGCGGGCCGGTGGCGCGTGGCGGGCCGGTCGCGCGTGGCGGGCCGGTGGCGCGTCGCGGTGCGGTAGCGGATGGCGTCGCGGAGGCGCGCGGACGCGGGCATGGGCGGGAGCATCACACGAGGCTCGCGTCGAGGGCGTCGGCGAGGAACTGGCGGACCTTCGCGGGCGAGGTCACGAGCTCCAGGCGCCGGCCGGACAGCTCGAGGACGGGGATCCGATCGAAGAACCGACGCTCCCAGTCGGGGTCGGTCGTGATGTCCCGCTCGCGGAGCGCCGCGGTCCGCTGCCCGCGCGCGGCACGGTCCTCGAGCAGGCCCTGGACGATTGCGCGCGCCTCGTGGCACAGGTGACACCCGGCGCGGGTGTAGAGGATGAGTTCGGGGAGGAGAGGAACGGACATCGCGAGTCAATTCTAGGCGAGGTCGGCGCAGGGCCCGCCCTCGCCGTGATGGAGCCTACGATCGCAGCAAACCAACCGAAGGAGGCGACCATGGCCACGGATCTCGCAGCTCTGTTCGAGCACTACGCCGAACGCTACATGGCGTCGGATGCGGAGGCCGTCGCGGATTTGTGTGGCACCCCGTTCCTCGCGGTCCGAAAGGGCACGCCGATTCCCCTGTCCGACCATGCCGCGCTCCTCGACCACTTCGGCAGTGTCATGGACGCCTATCGGGCCTCGGGTGCCGTCGCGGCCGACATCGAGGGGCTCGAGATCCTGGAGCAGGGCGACAGCGCGGCGCTGGTCACAGTGCACTGGCGCGTCCGAACTGCCGACGGCGGGGTCGTGCGGGACTTCCGAACCTCGTACCAGCTCGTCGGGCCGGATCCGTGGCAGATCTTCGGCTACGTCAACCACGACGCCGTTCGCTGAACCAGCCCTGATCTTGGGCCGTGCGGCAGGCCGCGCCGGGCGCGCTAGGATGGAGGCCGCGCCCCCGTAGCTCAGTGGATAGAGCGCGGCCGTCCTAAGGCCGGCGTCGGCGGTTCGAATCCGTCCGGGGGCGCCAAGCCCAACCCGCCTCTTCGAGACTCGGCATCCTGAGCTCGCTGTCAAGCCGAGTGGCGCGCGACCTCAATCCTCGTGGGTCGCAGCCCGACGCCGGATCTTCGCGATCGAGGAGGTGAGGTGCGGAAGGCGGTCAGGGCCCCATTCCGGGATTGACCTCAGCCGTCCCGCGTCAGGCCCTCCGCTTCGCGGTCTGTGAGCCCGATGAGCCACGAGTAGAGCTCGGTGCGGGCAGCCGAAGGATCGTCGACAGCCACGTGGCCGAGCGCATTGGGCGACGTCACGAGGAATCCATTCGGGATCATGCGGGCGAGCCAGGATGCCTGGTTCGGCGGGGTGACCGTGTCGTTCGGGTTCGACCAGATCCACGTGGGCGCTGTGATCTCCCGGACGTCGAATCCCCAGGGCCGGGCCCATGCGAGCTCGTCGTCGACCCATCCGCCCACGCCGTTCCGTGTCTGCTCGAGGGTGATCGCCCCGGCCGGGTCGTCCGGGGACGCCGCTGCGCGCATCTCCGCGTCCTCCTGCGCGAGCAGCGGCGTGAGGGCCGCTTCACCGGCCACCACCGCGTCCACGAACTCGCCCATGTCCGGGTTCTGATCCCTGGTCCACTCGGCCAGACCGAGATGCTCCAGCGGCGCGATCGCGCCGTAGCAGGCGATGCGCGACAGTCGATTCGCGAGCCGGGCCCCGACGGCGAGGGCGTGCGGTGCGCCGCCCGAGTACCCGACGACCGCGAATTCCGCAAGGCCGAGGGCGTCGGCAACGGCCTGGACGTCGGGCACGCAATCGACCACCGGCCGGCCGGGCTTGCGAGGCGACTGGCCGCATCCGGGACGGTCATAGGAGATCAGGCGGCCCCCAAGCGCCGCGACCTGATCGGGCCGTCCCATGGACAGCCGACAGCCGGGGCTCTGGTGAAGGAACAGGACAGGGTAGCCGTCGGCGGGTCCGAAATCGGCAGCGCAGATGACGGATCCGCCCGGAGACCTGACGGTGTGCGTCGTCGGCTCAGGCATCTGTGCAGTATCCCAGACTCGCCGCTCACGGGGAGATTCGAGACTGGCTGGCCGCGCGGCATGCCATCACGGCGCGCAGACCATCAGCCGGTTGCGTACCACGCGAGCGGATCCATCGCTTTGGCTTCCGGGCCCCGGCGTCCGTGCGGGGGCGCCACGTCTCTCGATGCAGCGCGAATCTTTCCGGCTCCTGGCGGAACCCGTCGCCGCCGAAGCCGTCTCGCCGCCGTTGCCCGGTCTCGCCGGGCCGATCCGCACGCGCTGGGACGTGTGACCAGCAACCTCGGCGCGTATTCTCGCCCGAACGAAGCAATGACCAGCGAGGAGATCAGGGATGAGCGGTGCGTCGATCAAGCAGGCCATCGGGGCAGCGACCGCGTACCTGACG
>JANLYK010000610.1:0-3282 GCA_031365595.1 Chloroflexota bacterium
GCCGCAGGACGTCGCGTCCGACGACGTGAACGCCTACCTCGGCCGAATTGCGCCCGGGATCACGGCCAAGGAGTTCCGGACGTGGGCCGGGACCGTCCTTGCCTACCGCGCGCTGCGCGCCCTCGGCAAGGGCTCGACGGACCGCGAGAAGCAGCGCAACGTCAACGCCGCGATCCAGGCCACGGCCGACAACCTCGGCAACACGGCCGCCGTGGCACGCTCGGCCTATATCCATCCGGCCGTCGTCGACGCCTATTTCGACGGCCGGATCCAGGCGGCTCTCGTCGAGGCCGCCGAGGACACCGACGAGGCGCCGGGCGCGACAGACCCCGACGAGGAGCGCGCGGTCATCGCGCTCCTCCGGGCACGCCTACGCGAGGACGCCGGTCGCGGGACCGTCGGTCGCGGGACCGCCGGGCGACGTGCGCGGCGAACGACGCGCGGCGCCCGCGCGGCGGGCTGACCGTGGCCACCCTGGCCGGCCTGCTCGGCATCATCGGCCGGTTCGCCGGCAAGCTCCTGACGACGACCCTCGGCTGGGCGTCGAGCCTGCTCTTCGGGCGCGTGCCCCAGGATCGACAGGTCATCCTGGCCCTGATGACGTTCGGATCGGTCGTGTGGGCGGCCCTCGTTCTCGGCGTCGTCGTCCCGGAGCTCGGGGCGTTCCTCGTCGCGGCCGTGCCCGCCCCGGACGTCGTCGATCGCGGCTGGCTCCGCCTGGCGATGCTGATCGGCGCCCTCGTCGTCCCGATCGTCGTCGGCGTCGCGACCCTCTTCGTGGTCGACCGGGAGCATCGGCCGCGCGGCACGGCCATGGTCGGCCAGATCGTGCGCGGCTACCCGCTCTGCGCGGCCCTGGCGCTGACCCTCGTGATCCTTGCCGGCGTCGGGATCGCGCGCTTTGTCCATCACCGGGCGATCGGCTGGACGGACGCCCACGTGCCGATCGTCGTCCGGCCCGGCGGCTACGATCGCGTCGTAACCGACCTCGAGGCGGCCCTCGACAACGCGGGCCTGGCGGTTGACCGTCGTCCGGCTCCGCTGCCCCTCGCGATCCCCGGCCGGATGCTCGGGCGGATCGCCGGGCCGGCCATCCGGAGACTCGTTCCGGACCGGCCCGTCGAGCTCGTCGGTCGGGACATCGAGATCGGCCTGTATCCATCGGACATCGCGATTGCCGGCAAAAGCTTGTCGGTCGCTCGGGCACATTCGGCGATCGCCACCCGACTGACCTCGACGGCAGCCTCGATGACGACCTCGGCCGAGGCCCAGGAAGTCGAGGCCCAGCTCGAAGCCCTGAGCCGGCCGCGGGCGGCGGGCGGTGAGCCCGGATCGGACGGGCCGACCGACCTCGTGGCGGCGGGATCCATCCTGGCCGCCATCGACATCCGGCTGGCGACGATCGAGGTCGCCCACGAGGAGTGGGAGATCCTCTACCGGCAGCGCCTGCAGGTGGAGCGCGACCTGCTGGCCGGACGGTCGCCCGGGAGCGTCCAGCCGACCGAGGCAGGCTCGCCGCTCGGCGCTTCGGTCGCGCGCAACGCGACGCTCGAGGCCGGGTCCCTGAAGCGGCGCTCGCCCGGAACGATCGTGGCCATTCTGGGGCTCGGACTGATCGCGGCCGACGTCGTGGTCGCGGCCCTCGATCGCAGCCGCCGCCGACGCTGATTCAAGGTCCCGGCTCGCCGCGCAGGCGCGCCGTCCGGCTCCCGGACCGTCAGCCGCGCTCGTCGATGCTCAGAGAGAGCCCGAATTCCACGCCGCCGAGCCCGTCGTCCCGATTGGCCGCCCACGTCCGACCGCCCATTGCCTCGACGAGGTGACGGCAGACGAACAGCCCGATTCCGGCTCCGGCCAGCCGTCCCACGGCCGACGGATCAGGCAGCTCGAACGCCCGGTCCAGCTCGGCCTCGCCCAGGGCAGGTCCTCGATCGCGGACGATCACGGCGACCTCGCCGCCGGTGCGGTCCACCCGCAGGGCGACCTCGAGCGGGCGGTCCGGGCCCGGACCGGCGAACCGGAGCGAGGTCAGGACCAGGTTGCGGCACGCCTGTTCGACATAGGTCGAGTCACCGTGGACCGCCGGCGCATGACCCGGTCCGAGTCGCTCGACCGGAGCCCCCGGTGCGCGGTCGAGGGCCATCCGCACGGTCGAGTCGACCGCCCGATGGAGCAGGACCGGCTCGTCGAGCGGATCCAGCACCTGGCGCTCGAGGCGAGCCAGCACGAGCAGGTCCTCGACGAGGTCGTACAGGCGGGCCGCCTCGGCGCTGATGTCGCGGGCCAGGATCTGTGAGGCCGGCTGGGCCAGCGTTGGGCGTCGGGCCAGGACTGACGACCCGGCGTAGATCGTGGTGATCGGCGTGCGCAGCTCGTGCGACAGGACCGACAGGAAGGCCTCCCGCTCGGCCTGCAGGTCTCGGCTGTCGGTGACGTCGCGGAGCACGAAGACGGTCTGTCCGTCGCCCGAGTCGCCGGTCGGCGAGGACGCGGGATCGGTGGTCGGGCCGCTGTCCAACGGGATCGTCCTGAGCGCGTACCAGCGGTTCGGGCGGTGCCGCGATCGGACCGTCACGGGGCGCTGACCCGCGCTAGCGGGCCCGTCGCCGGCTCGGCGCCGATGGCGATCGGGTGGGAGGGCTTCGAAGCGCGACAGCAGGTCCGCCCGGTCGTGGATGGGCTGCCCGGCGAACAGTTGATCGGCCGCCGGGTTGGTCAGGCGCAGACGTCCATCGTCGTCCATCACGAACACCGCTTCAGGCAGCGCGTCGATCACGGCCCGGACACGGCCCAGGTCGTGCGGGGCATCGTCAGCGACGGAGGGAGCGGTCGACCGGTGCTGTGGCGGGCCGGCGGATGGGGTCGGGTCGAGCATGAGAGACCAAGGATCGTTCGAATCGTCTGACGCCTGACTGCCATCCTCGGGCGGACGTGTTGCGGGTCCATCGCAGGCTCGGCCGTGACCCAGCGGGCCTGCCCGGATCACGACGCGGGTGGCCGAATCACGACGCGCGTGGCGTAACCGCGAGACTGTTCCGGACAGGGCGACGCCCCCGTCGGGTGACGGGGGCGCGCCGGATCCTGGAGCGCTGACGACTACAGCGAGCGGTTGTCCGCGTCGTCGCTGTGGCGGCGAACCTCGTCGCCCGCATTGCCCAGGGCGTCGCGGATGTCGTCGCCGGCGTTGGCGACCTTGTCGGACAGGCTCTCCTCGCCGTCCGCCTTGCGCCAGGTCTCCTTGGCCTCGTTGCTGACGTCGCGGGCACCCTGCTTGATGTCGGC
>JANLYK010000627.1:0-3828 GCA_031365595.1 Chloroflexota bacterium
GTGGGCCGAGCTGGTCAGAGCGGGCGGCGACTGGCTGGCGCCGTTCGCCGTCCGCGATCCGCTCAGTCGCTGGGACTTCGTCGGCGCCACAAGCCGGATGGAGGAGGCGACCGCGATCCTCGCCGATCGCGACGAGATCGCGCGCCTGGCGAACGCCCTCGCGGTCGAGCCGCCGACCGCGCTCCGGGCCGCCTACCAGGCGGCGAGCCGTTCATTCGACGACGCGCGGGCGATCGCGACGAACGAGCTGTCCGATGTCCGGGCGCTCGGGGCAGCGGTGGCCGCGCTGGACACGCCGCGCGATCCGCTTGTCAACCTGGGCCTTGTCGGGACGACGCCCGACGCGGACCTGGCCGCCGCCCGAGCCGCGTTCAGCGCCGGAGCACAGGATGCGGCGGCCCGGGCGAGCGCAGTCGTCGCCCTGATCGACGGGGCGACTGCCACCGGGCAGGGACGACTGATCGCCGCTGTGGCCGGCCTGCTGGTCCTGCTCGTGATCCTGGTCGTCACGCTCGTCGCCCTGCGCCGGCGCACCCACGCCCGGCGGCTGGTCGCGGGTCCGCCGTACGCTACACTCGCCGACCAATCGGACGGCCCGTTCGACGGCGCGCCGGATGACCCGACCGAGCTCGTCTCGAACCCCGCCCCGGACCCGATCGGCCCGCCGCCCGCCGACAGGAGTGAGCCTCGTGAGTGACGCCTCGTGAGCCAGCCGCGCTGATGGGCATCGTCCGCACCCGACCGTCGCGCGAGATCCTGTCCGGCGATTCGGCCGACGTGTATTTCGCGCGGGCCGCCTCGATCCTCGAGCGCGAGGGGCTTGATCCGCTCGTCACGATGGAGCTGTTCGCGCGCCAGGACGCGGTCCTGTGCGGGATCGACGAGGCGAAGAACCTGATCGGCCACGTCCTCGCGACCTCCGACCTGAACGAGACGACGGTCGAGGCGCTGTCGGATGGCGACCCGATCGGGCCCAAGGAGGTGGTCCTCCGGATCCGTGCTCGCTACCGCCGGATCGGGCTGTACGAGACGGCGATCCTCGGGATGATGGCCCAGTCGACCGGCTGGGCGACCGCCGCCCGCGAGTGCGTCGATGTCGCCGCCCCGGAACCGGTGGTGTCGTTCGGGGCGCGCCACGTCCATCCCGACATCACCGACGTCCTCGACTACGCGGCGATCGTCGGCGGCTGCGTCGGCGCCTCGACCCCGGCCGGGGCGCGGCTCGCGGGGCTCAACCCGACGGGCACGATGCCCCACTCCCTCGTCCTGATCTTCGGCGACACCGTCGCCGCCGCCGAGGCGTTCGATCGTGACCTCGGCGCCGACGTGCCCCGGATCGTCCTCGTCGACACGTTCAAGGACGAGGCCGAGGAGACGCTTCGGGTCGCCCACGCCCTGGGGGATCGCCTGTACGGGATTCGCCTCGACACCCCATCCGAACGCGGCCGGGTCACCGCCGACCTCGTCAAGGAGATCCGGGCCCGGCTCGACGAGGAGGGCTATGACCACGTGAAGATCGTGGTCTCGGGCGGCCTGAACCCGGATCGGATCACCTACTTCAAGGAGCAGGGCGCGCCCGTCGACTCGTACGCCGTCGGCTCGTACATCAGCGGCGCGACCCCGATTGATTTCACCGGCGACATCAAGGAGATCGACGGCAAGCCGATTGCCAAGCGCGGCCGGATTCCCGGGATCACGGTCTCGCCACGGCTCCAGAAGGTCGACCTGGCGCTCTGGCGCGACGCCCCGGGCTGAGCAGCTTCTCGGAGCGTGGCTCGAGGCGCGCCTGGCAGCTTCGTGAGGGATTCGCGGGATCGTGCAACCATCCGGGCATGACCGACGACGCGGAGCGCGTGCCCGACTCGGAAGCGGACGACACCGACCACGAGTCGGCCTACGAGTTGCTCCAACGCGGTCAGGACCTGCTCCTCCAGCGCCACTACGCCCAGGCCGCGACCGTCCTCGAGCGCGCCGATCGCGCGGAGCCGGGCAAGGGCTCGATCCTGGAAGCGCTCGGGCGGGCCTGCTACAACTCCGGCCAGAACGAGCGGTCGCGCGAGACGTTCGCGGAGCTGCTCGAGCTCGATCCGTCCTCGCCCTACGGTCACTTCGCGCTGGGCCAGAGTCTGAAGCGGCTCGGCCGGCGTGAGGAGGCACGGGTCCACCTCAAGCTCGCCGTCGCGCTCAGTCCGGAATCGGCGCTGTACCGTGGGGCGCTGGCTCGGCTCGGCCCGGCGCCGGCACCCGCGCCGCCGCTCGCAGCCGAGTCCCCAGACGCACAGTCCGAGCCCGCGCTCGACGCCGGCTCGCCCGATGCCGACCCGTCCGACGGCTGACCCGCCCGACGCCTGACCCGGTTCGGCTCGATCAGTCGCGGTCGCGAAGTCGGGCGACCCAGAGCAACCCGACGATCGACTTGGCGTCGACGATCTGGCCGCTCTCCACGGCCGCCAGCGCCTCCCCGAACGGTCGCCGCTCGAGCCGGAGATGTTCGTCCTCGTCCGGCCCGAGGCGCTCGTCGGGGTGGGCAGGGACGAGGTCCGTCGCCAGGTACAGGGTCATGTGCTCGCTCGTGAAGCCGGGCGCCGTGAAGAACGACGTGAGGCGCAGCCAGGTGCCGGCGCGGTAGCCGGTCTCCTCCTCGAGTTCGCGCCGGACGGCCAACTCGGGATCCTCGATCGCGCCGGTCTCGGGATCGACGTCGAGCGTCCCGGCCGGGATCTCGAGCAGGACCTGCTCGGCCGGCGTTCGCCACTGGCGGACGAGCAGGACACGATCCTCGGCATCGATCGCGACGACCGCGACGGCACCGGGATGCCCGGCGATGTCGCGCTCGGACCGGCTGCCGTCGGCCCGCTCGATCGTGTCCACCCGGAACTCGAGGTAGCGGCCGCGGTGGAGAACGCGGCTTGCGACCACGCGCTCGACGAGATCGGCGTCCCGGGCTCCGACGGCACGCGTCGCTCCGCCCGGGACGACATGGGGCGCGGCAGCCGGGTCCGGCGCCGCGCCCGTGAAGTCGGCTGGAGGCGGATCGGCTCGGCCGGTCCGCTCGGTCGGGTCCGTCAGACCGCCGCCGCCGCCCGCTCGGAGATCAGGCTCGCGCCCGACTCCGCGTCGAACAGGTGGAGCTTCGAGTACGGCAGGATCAGCTGGAGCACGTCGCCCGGCTTGACCCGGTTGTCGGAGTCGACGATCGCCACGATGTCCTTGCCGAGGCACGTGACGTGGAGGAGTTCCTCGTTGCCGAGGTACTCCACGACGTCGGCCTTGCCCGGGATGGTCACCGTCTCGGTCTCGTCGGTCTTGAGCTCGAGATGCTCCGGCCGGAAGCCGGCGACGAGCTTGCGGCCGTTGACCGCCCCGACTGCGTTCTTCAGCCGGCCCGGCAGGTCCGCGACCCAGCCGTCGGGCCCGGTCAGCTTGCCGTTGTCGGCGGTGACCTCGAGGAAGTTCATCGACGGGCTGCCGATGAAGCCCGCCACGAAGCGGTTCTGCGGCCGGTCGTACAGCTCCTGGGGCGATCCGACCTGCATGAGCAGACCGTCGCTCATGACCGCGATCCGGGTGCCCATCGTCATCGCCTCGACCTGGTCGTGGGTGACGTACACGAACGTCGTGCCCATCCGCTGGTGGAGGCGCGCGATCTCGGCCCGGGTCTGGACGCGGAGCTTGGCGTCGAGGTTCGAGAGGGGCTCGTCCATGAGGAACACCGATGGCTCACGAACGATCGCTCGGCCAAGGGCGACGCGCTGGCGCTGGCCGCCGGACAGCTCCTTGGGCTTTCGGTCGAGGAGCTTCTCGAGGCTCAGGATTCCGGCCGCCTCG
>JANLYK010000066.1:0-2628 GCA_031365595.1 Chloroflexota bacterium
AAATTCGAAAGCGGCGGTCATCTACGAGGGCACGAGCCAGCTGCACACGGTGATCCAGGCCGAGTACGCGCTGGGCTATCGACAGGACAAGCCGCTCCGCTGCGAGGCAATGCCGGCCCAGGGCTGGGAGCGCGGAGCGCCCGCCGCCCGCTGATCCCAACCCGACGCGTCAGCCGGCGAGGATCGCCAGCTCGCGGGTCAGGCGCTGGGCAGTGTCGCCGATGATCTTCGCGAGGTTCCGGAGGATGATCGTCCCGATCATCGGATCGGCCCGGATCAAGCGCTCGAAGTCGTCGACCGCGAAGACGTGGCAGACGACGGCGTCGTCGGCATCGACGTCGGCCGAGCGGCGATGGGCGCCGAGGAGCGCCCCCTCGCCGAACATCATTCCGGGCCCGAGGGTCGAGAGGCGCCGCCGCCCACCGCCCGCGGTCTCGATCGAGACGCTCAGCCGGCCGCTCGTCACGAGGAACAGTTCCGCGGCCGGGTCGCCGGCGGTCACGATCCGATCGCCGGGGGCGGCGGACCGGGCGACGAGCGTCCGGCCGACCTGGTTGAGCTGGACCCGGCTCAGCCCGTCGAGCAGCGCGTGGTCCGAAAGCGACACCGGGTCGGCGGCCGGCCGCTCGGTGCCGTCGGCGCCCTCGTCCGGCTCCGCGAGGAGGCGCTCCTCGATCGCCTCGACCGCCAGGTCCAGCTCGCTGAAGACGTCGAGTGGCGCTCCGCCGATCGTCGTCAATGCCCCCTCGATCGCGGCAACTTCGGTGGCCAGCCGGTGTTGGCCCGAGAACAGGACGGTCGTGCCACTCCGCCGCAGGGCGACGACGAGATGCGCGATCAGGGTGAGGCTCGATGGCTCGACGACGGTCACCCGGCGGAGGTCGAGCACGACGTGGGCGTAGATCCGATCGCCGGGGATCACGGCGGCGGCGATTCGCTCGACCGACAGGATCGCGAGCGGCCCCTGGAGCTCCAGCACGGTCGAGTCGCCACCGCGCTCGATCAGGCGGGCCCGGTCCGCCGCGTTGCGCCGGCGCTTGGACCCGATCTCGGCCAGGCAGTACTGCGCCCGGATCGGCGACGCCTCCGAGCCGCGGCCGGTGACGAGGTGGAGATCGAGCTCGGTCGAGAGGTCGCGGCAGGCGGCGACGGCCCGGACGCTGTTGCCATGGGCATCGAGCGGCGGCGAGAACATGCCGATTCCGATCCGGCCCGGCAAGACCGCGATCAGGCCGCCGGCCACGCCGCTCTTGGCCGGCAGCCCGACCGAGAACATCCACTCCCCGGCGCCGTCGTACATCCCGCAGGTTGACATCACGCTGAGCACGGAGCGGGTCGTGGCGGGGGTCAGGACCTGCTCGCCGGTGCCCGGGTTGCGCCCGCCATTGGCCAGGGTCGCGGCCATGACGGCCAGGTCCCGGGCGGTCACCGCAATCGAGCACTGCCGGAAGTAGAGGTCGACCGCGGCATCCGGGTCGCCGTCGATCGCGCCGGTGGAGCGCAGGAGCTGGGCGATTGCCCGGTTGCGGTGGCCCGTCTCGCGTTCCGACGCATGGACCCGTTCGTCCATCGCGAGCGACCGGCCGGCGAAGCGCCCGAAGGCGCCAAGGAGCGCGGCGAAGGCGTCCGGGTCGCCGGCCCCCGGCCGCGGAACCGACCCGTACAGGCCGGCCGCGGCGATCGCGCCGGCGTTGACCATCGCGTGGAGCGGCCGGCCGGTCGTCGGCTCGAGGGTGATCGCGTTGAATGCGTCTCCGGTCGGCTCGACCCCGATCCGTTCGCGCACGGCCGCTTCCCCGAGCGCATCGAGGACGAGCCCGTAGGTCAGCGGCTTCGAGATCGACTGGATCGTGAACGGGACATCGGCGTCGCCCACGGCATGGACCGACCCGTCGACGGTGGCGAGGGCGATCCCGAACAAGGCGGGATCTGCCGTCGCGAGCTCGGGGATGTAGCGGGCGACGCTCCCCGCGTCGTTCGAGGCATGTCGGGCATGAAGGTCGGCGAGCCAGGCGCGGACCGGGGACGCGGGGATCGCTCCCACCGACGGCGCGGGAACGGGATCCATCGCGGGCGGGGCAAGACTGATGGGTGGCGCGTCGGGCGTCGGGCGGGGCGGGCGCGCGGCCACGGCTCCGATCGATCCTGGATCCGCAACGACCACGGTCACCTCTTCGCCGCCGGCGACGAGCAGGCCGCCGGTGATTCGACCCTACGCATCCGGGCGGGCTCGTTCAAGGGCTTGGAGCTCTTCGTTCTGAAGGGGCCCCCGCTCGCGACCGAACCGTAACGAGGTTGGCCCCGCGCGGTCCGAGTCCGCCTCGTTTCGTGGTGCGCCGCGCGAATCGGAACGCGCCCGGCGGGCGCTCGGCCTGGAGCGGGCGATCGGCCTGTGGCACGATCCGCCAGTGGTCAGCCCCTCGATCCCAGGCGCGACGATGCCTCCGCCCGCGCCCGTGACCGCGGGTTGGACGACGGCCCAGCTCGCGACGCTCGCCGAGCTCGCCGAGACGTTCGTCCGGGGCGACGCCGTCCGTCGCTCAGCCCTTGCCGCCGAGGCGCTCGCGCGGGCTGCCGACCCAGCCCAGGTCCGCCAGCTGAAGCTCGTCCTGCGCCTGTTCGAATCGC
>JANLYK010000070.1:0-2822 GCA_031365595.1 Chloroflexota bacterium
AGGAGTTGCCCGCCAGCAGCCAGACCAGGGCGCCGACGACGACGAGGAAGCCGACCACGGAGACGCCGCCGCGCGCGGCACCGAGCAGTGCGGCAAGGAAGTGGCGGAACGCGGTCACGTCCCGAGGATACGCGCCGCGCATCTGCGCGCCACTCGCCGATGGTCCGGCCCGAGGCCTGAGCGTGGGCCGTGCCACCGATACCGGTTCGCATCCTTTTCGGGCCCCGTCCGGTGACGAAGCGGAGCCATCGCAACGTTCATCCTCGCGGTCGGAGCGGGCTCCATTGCGGAGCTCGCACCGCCACCCACGCGGTCCAGGGCCGCGAATACCCGACGGGGCGAGGAGAGCACATCGATGGACTCCGGAGATACCGCGTGGATGCTGATGTCCACGGCGTTGGTCATGATCATGTTGCCTGGCTTGGCCCTGTTCTATGGGGGCCTCGTTCGCCGCAAGAACGTGCTCTCCACGATCATGCACAGCTTCTTCGGCCTGGCGATCGTGTCGGTCGTCTGGGTCCTCATCGGCTTCAGCCTCGCCTTCGGGCCTGACGCCAACCTGTTCGGAATCCCGGGCCTGGTCGGCAACCTCGACTACGTCGGGTTCATGGGCGTCGGCCTCGAGCCGAGCACCGTGTACGCGGTCACCATCCCGTTCGTCCTGTTCGCCGCATTCCAGATGATGTTCGCCGCGATCACCCCGGCCCTGATCACGGGCGCCTTCGCGGAGCGCAAGCGGTTCGCCTCGTTCGTGCTCTTCACGATCATCTGGTCGCTCGTCGTCTACTCGCCGATCGCGCACTGGGTCTGGGCCACCGACGGCTGGCTGTTCAAGCTCGGCGCCCTTGACTTCGCCGGCGGCACCGTCGTCCACGCCTCGTCCGGCGTGTCCGCCCTGATCGTCGCCCTGCTCATCGGCAAGCGCGTCGCCAGCGCCGAGAAGATCGAGCCGCACGACATCCCGATGACCGTCCTCGGCGCGGGCCTCCTGTGGTTCGGCTGGTTCGGGTTCAATGGCGGCTCGGCGGTCACCGCCGGCGGTCTCGCCGCCAGTGCCTTCATCGTCACCAACACCGCCGCCGCGGCCGCGACCCTGACCTGGGTCGGCGCGAGCTACCTGATGCACCGCAAGGTCAGCGTCGTCGGGGCCGCCTGCGGCGCCGTTGCCGGCCTCGTCGCGATCACCCCGGCCTCGGGCTTCGTCACGCCGGGTGGCGCGATCCTCATCGGCCTCGCGGCCGGCGGCCTGTGCTACAGCGCGACCCTCCTCCGCGAGCGGCTCAAGATCGACGATGCGCTCGACGTGTTCGCGGTCCACGGGGTCGGCGGCGTGTTCGGGGCGGTCGCCACGGGCGTCCTCGCCACGAGCGCGGTCCAGGAGGCCTACTCGGGCCTGATCGACGGCAACGCCGGCCAGGTCGGGCTCCAACTCATCGCCATCGGCGCGGTCATCGCGTACGCGGTCATCGCGACGTTCGTGATCATCAAGCTCGTCGACGCCATCCTCGGCATCCGGATCTCGGCCAAGGACGAGGAGCTCGGCATCGATCTCTCGACCCACGGCGAGGTCGCCTACTCCGCGTAGTCCGGCAGCGGCGGGCGTTCCCCCGAGACGCCCGCCGCGCGCCGACTCCGCCAACCGCAGCACCGACCGACCGTCCGGCTCCTCCCGGGCGGTCGGTTCGACTCCCCTCCGGCACCGATCCGCCCATCTCCGACCCTTTCGACGGAGCTCCACCGAATGTCCATCGAGCCAGCCCAGCCGACTCGCCGTCCCCGACCCTCGCGGGCCCTCCGCGGCGATGCGATCGCCCCGCTCTACGACCCGTCCTTCGAGCACGATGCGTGCGGGATCGGCTTCGTCGCCGATGCCGGCGGCGGTCGCCTCGGGGACGTCCTGCCGCTGGCGCTCGGTGGCCTTGCCGCCCTCGCCCATCGCGGCGCGTTCGGGGCCGACGGGGCGTCGTCGGACGGAGCCGGGATCTCCCTGCCGCTCGATCCGAGCCTCGTCGAGGCGCTCACCCCGGGCTCCGGCCTCGCAGCGTCCCGGCCGGCCGTCTTCCAGCTGTTCCTGCCCCGGACCGGGCCCGGCGCGCGCGGCAACGCCGCCCGCCGGCTCGTCGACGACACCCTGGCCGCCGCCGGCCTCGAGGTCGTTCGCTGGCGAACGGTCCCGAGCGACCCGACCGCACTCGGCGGCGCCGCGCGGGCGTGCCGACCGGCGTTCGTACAGGCGTTCGTCGCGCGCCCGACGGCGCCGGCTCCCGATGGCCGCCCTCTGACCGACGCAGCCTTCGAGCGGCGGCTCGTCATCGCCCGCCGCCGGGTCGAGGCCGCGGCCATCGCCGCGGGGCTCGCTGACGTGATCGCGATCCCATCGGCCTCGTGCCGAACGATCGTCTACAAGGGTCTCGTGGCCGGCGCGCGCCTGCCCGACCTCTACCCCGACCTGCGCCTGCCGGCGATCCGCGTCCGGTATGCGCTCTTCCATCAGCGCTATGCCACGAACACCCAGCCCACGTGGCGCCTCGCCCAGCCCTTCCGGACGATCGCACACAACGGCGAGATCAACACGGTCCGCGGCAATCGCTCACAAGTCCGCGGTCGGGCGGCCGATCCGACGGGACCCGTCGGCGCCGAGCTGGTCGCGGCCGGGCCGCTCCTGTCGGCCGACGGATCGGACTCGCAGTCGCTCGACGAGCTGCTCGAGCTCCTCGTCTCGACCGGCTGGGACCTCGGGACGGCGCTCCTGACGGTCATGCCCGAGGCACTGCCGCTGCGCCGGGCGCCCCACCCCCAGGTCGCCGCCCTTCGGCGCCGCG
>JANLYK010000093.1:0-1962 GCA_031365595.1 Chloroflexota bacterium
CGGAGTTCCTCGAGGTCGTCGAGGTGGTCGGGCGGCGGCTGGTCGTAGTGCGTGACGCCGAGCTCGAACGGGACCTTCGAGATGCCCTCGATCGCCTCGGATGGGATCCACGACACCGCGATGACGGACGACTCGTAACGAGTGCTGGCCATGATCACACCTCGTGAGGACGTTGCGCGCCCCGGTTCAGGCGATCGAGTATGGCCGACGGGATCGCCGATCACGTCTCGCCACCAGGCTTCCGGCGCGGCGCCCGCTCGAGCTGACCAGCCCGATCCGGCCAGTCGTAGCCGGCCCACGGGTCGTAGTCGGGGTCGAGCGGCTCCTGGGCGGGACGATCCGCCTCGGGGACGTGGATCAGGTTGACCCGGACTCGATACCAGAGCGAGGAACGGCCGCGCATCCCGTCGGTCAGGACGTCGGCCGGCTCGAGGTGGGCGGCGGCTTCCGGATGGCGAGCCTTCCAGCGCTCGAGCCCTTCGAGGGCCTCCTTCTTCGAGGCCGCCCGGCTGATCTCGATCACGGGGATCGACGTCTTGCGTCGGCCCGTCGGCGTCGGGCGTGAGCCGCCGCCCGGTGCGCCACGCGGGCCCTGGCCCTCCCACTCGGTCGGCAGGCCCGCGTTCGGATCGCCCGCGGCGACGGCCGCCGCCCGTTCCGCGGCGACCTCGGGCGGCGGCCCGCCCTCGACCCCGCGCCCCGGCTCGTACTCGCTCCTTGGTCGGCGGGCCCGCGACGGCTGGACCCGCGGCGGCTCGCCGGCCTGCTTCGCGTAATTCGGTGGCCAGGGAGCATCGCCCTCGCCCTGCGCCTCGTGGCGGGCACTCAGCTCCAGCAGCGCGTCCAGGGATCCACGCGCGTCGTCGATCCCGGCGGCCGCGTCACCTCGCGAGGCGACGATCCCCGGCACCGTCGCGATCGTGAAGTCCTCGGCGACAACGTCCGGAACCTCCTCCCAGCGGAGCGGCATCGACACCCGCGCGTCGGCAAGCGGCCGAACGGAATATGCGGAGGCCACCGTGCGATCCTTGGCGTTCTGGTTGTAGTCGAGGAACACGCCGTGGCGCTCCTCCTTCCACCACTTGCTCGTCGCGAGGGTCGGTGCCCGCGCTTCCACGTCGCGGGCGAGGGCCAGTGCCGCGCGGCGGACCTCGGCGTACGTCCAGCGCGGCTCGATCCGGACGTTGATGTGGATCCCGCGTGAGCCTGAGGTCTTCGGCCAGCCCACGAGCCCGACCGCTTCGAGCGCCTCCTTGCAGACCAGCGCAACGTCGCGGATCTGCGGCCACTCGATGCCCGGCACCGGATCGAGGTCCACCCGCAGCTCGTCGGGATGGTCGAGGTCCTCGGCCCGGACCGGGTGCGGATTCAGGTCGATGCAGCCGAGGTTGACGACCCAGGCGAGCCCCGCCGGCTCGTCGAGAACGATCTCGTCGGCGGTCCGGCCGGACGGAAACGTCAGCGCGGCGGTCCGGATCCAGTCGGGCGTGTTGTCGGGCGCCCGCTTCTGGAAGAACGGCTCCTTGGTGATCCCGTCGACGAACCGCTTCAGGGCCATCGGCCGGCCGCCCGCGCCGCGCAGCGCCCCGTCGGCGATCGCGAGGTAATACGAGACGAGGTCCATCTTCGTGTAGCCGGGCTCGGGGAAGTAGACCTTGTCCGGGTTCGAGACCGACACCTCGCGACCGCCGATCTCGAGGATCTCCTTGCGGGTGGGCATGGTGCGATGCTAACGGCCTATCGCAAGGCGGTGCCGCGTGACACGCGAAGCGCGACCGTCGATGATGGATCCCCCTCGACGGATGCCTCAGAGATGCTCAACCAGCCCGAGCCCGCCTGTCTCGTCATTGCCGACATCAGCGGCTACACCGGCTTCCTCGCCGGTGCCGAGCTCGACCACGCCGCTGCCGGATTCGTGGAGCACACCGAGGCCTTCGACGGCGTCGGCGAGATCCGATC
Source organism: Chloroflexota bacterium (assembly GCA_031365595.1). GTDB lineage: Bacteria > Chloroflexota > Limnocylindria > Limnocylindrales > CSP1-4 > CF-46. Next base: position 1,960 of record JANLYK010000093.1, read on the forward strand.
GTG
>JANLYK010000094.1:0-1616 GCA_031365595.1 Chloroflexota bacterium
CCACGCCCGGTCGGAGTGCGCGTTCTCCGGTCAGGAGGACCTCCAGTATCTCGACGCGACCACCGGCCAGCTGAAGGCCGTGTTCACCAAAGGCGTCCCCGGCCACGCTCAGTCGTGGGGCCAGATCCCCAAGGCAGGCCGGGACTTTCTGACCACGCTCGGGTTCAACCCGGGCATCGCCTGCAACCCGATGAAGGCCGGCTCCCACCCGTAAGGGGTCGCAACGAGCGACGCCTCAACGCTCGATCGGAGGCCCGTCCCGCGAGGGGCGGGCCTCTCATGATCCGGAGGAGGTCCAGACGTTGCCGTCAGGCGACGCGGGCGGCCTCGAGCCCGGGCGAGGTCCACAGGCGGCCCACACCATCGATCGCGGCGACCGAACAGCCGAACCGGGCAGCAGCCCAGGCGGGACCGTCGGCGCCCATCGCGAGGGCGGCCGTCGCGATCGCGTCCGCGGTCGAGAGGTCCGGCGCGAGGACCGTGATCGATCGCCAGGCGTCGGGTGTGGTGCCCGTCCGGGCATCGGTCACGTGGTCGCCGCGCTCGTACAGGCCGGATGTCGCGACGGCCCCCGAGCGGATGCCGAGAACGAGGACCGTTCGTTGCGCGTCGCCCGGATCCCGGACACCGATCCGCCACGGGGCTCCGGCATCCGGCTCCCCGACGCACACGATGTCGCCGCCGATGTTCAGCGCGAACGCACGCGCGCCCGCTCGGCGCAGGACGTCGGCGGCCCGCTCGGCCGCCCAGCCCTTCACGTAGCCCGACGGATCGAGGCGCCCGTCGCGGACCGCGGCAAATGCCCCATCGCTCTCCGCGCCGAGGACCGCGCAGGCAGCGAGCACCTCGCGCACGTCCGGATGAGCGTCCGCGACGGCGAGTTCGCCACGCTCGATCCGGCAGATCTCCGAGTCCGGTCGGAACGTCGAGAACCGAGCCTCGATCTCGTCGAGTACCGCGATTGCAGCGTCGAGCACGTCCTGGCCGACCGCGGGATCGCGGACGTCGATGGTGACCGTGGTGCCCATCGTGGGCGCGACGAGGTGGGCCATCTACGAGGCCGCCACGACCGCCGCTCGCGCCGCGTCGAGAGCCGCCTGGAGGGAGGTCATGTACGACTCGCTCGTCCAGGTGGCTCCACTGACCATGTCGATCTGGGCGCTCTGGGCGGAGACCGCCGCCTGGGTCAGGGCTGGAACGGCCCGGGAGTTGATCCGGTTGCTGTTCCCGTCCCGCGGCGCGGATACCAGGATGACGTCGGTGATCTGGCCGCCGCTCACGACGGCCGCGACCTGGAACGTGCCCCACGGCTCCTGGACGGCCTCTCCGGCCCACGTCCCGTCGGCATAGGTTGCCGTCGCGACCGAGGTCGACGGCGTTGAGGGGACGGCCGTCGCCGCCGGAGTCGATGAGGTCCCGGTCGAGCCGCTTGTAGGCGCCGCTGACGGGGACGCCGATGCGCCGCTGGTCCCAGTCGCGCCGGTCGTGCCCGTCGCGGTCGTCGTGCTCGTCGCCGGGGTCCGCGACGAGGCGAGGATCGGCGCCTCCTGGGTCCGGAACCCGACGACGAGGGCCGAGCCGAGACCGGTGAGCGTGATCGCGGCGAGCGATTTGAT
>JANLYK010000095.1:0-4481 GCA_031365595.1 Chloroflexota bacterium
CCACGCCCGGTCGGAGTGCGCGTTCTCCGGTCAGGAGGACCTCCAGTATCTCGACGCGACCACCGGCCAGCTGAAGGCCGTGTTCACCAAAGGCGTCCCCGGCCACGCTCAGTCGTGGGGCCAGATCCCCAAGGCAGGCCGAGACTTTCTGACCACGCTCGGGTTCAATCCGGGCATCGCCTGCAACCCGATGAAGGCCGGCTCCCACCCGTAAGCCGATCCTGCCGTCGGCTCAACGCGATCCAGCAATGAGGCCCGTCCCGCGAGGGACGGGCCTCTCGACGTCTCGGGAGGTCCGCCGCGAGCGTCAGGCGACCCGGGCGGCCTCGAGCCCGGGCGAGGTCCACAGGCGGCCCGCGCCATCGATCGCGGCGACCGAGCAGCCGAACCGGGCAACAGCCCAGGCGGGACCGTCGGCGCCCATCGCAAGGGCCGCCGTTGCGATCGCATCGGCGGTCGACAGGTCCGGCGCGAGGACGGAGATCGAACGCCAGGCGTCGGGTGCGGTACCGGTCCGGGCATCGGTCACGTGGTCGCCGCGCTCGTACAGGCCGGATGTCGCGACGGCCCCCGAGCGGATGCCGAGAACGAGGACCGTTCGTTGCGCGTTGCCCGGATCCCGGACCCCGATCCGCCACGGGGCCCCGGCCTCCGGCTCCCCGACGCACACGATGTCGCCGCCGATGTTCAGCGCGAACGCCCGCGCGCCCGCTCGCCGGAGGACATCGGCGGCTCGCTCGGCCGCCCAGCCCTTCACGTAGCCCGACGGATCGAGGCGCCCGTCGCGGACCGCGGCAAATGCCCCATCACTCTCCGCGCCGAGGACCGCGCAGGCGTCGAGCACCTCGCGCACGTCCGGATGAGCGTCCGCGACGGCGAGCTCGCCGCGCTCGATCCGGCAGATCTCCGAGTCTGGTCGGAACGTCGAGAACCGCGCCTCGATCTCGTCGAGCACCGCCACTGCCGCCTCGAGCACGTCCCGGCCGATCGCGGAATCGCGGACGTCGATGCTGACCGTGGTGCCCATCGTGGGCGCGACGAGGTGGGCCATCTACGAGGCCGCCACGACCGCCGCTCGCGCCGCGTCGAGGGCCGCCTGGAGGGAGGTCATGTACGACTCGCTCGTCCAGGTGGCTCCACTGACCATGTCGATCTGGGCGCTCTGCGCGGCGACCGCTGCCTCGGTCAGGGCGGGAACGGCCTGGCTGTTGATCCGGCTGCTGTGGCCGTCCGGGGGCGATGCGACGAGGATCACGTCGGTGATCTGGCCACCGCTCACGAGCGCCTTGACCTGGAACGTGCCCCACGGCTCCTGGACCGCCTCACCGGTCCACGTCCCGTCGGCGTAGGTGGCCGTGGCGACCGAGGTCGAAGGGGCGGCCGACGCCGCCTGGGTCGAGGAGGTCCCGGTCGAGCCAGTCGCTGCTGCTGCTGACGGAGCCGCCGTCGCTGCGCTGGTGCCGGTCGTGCCCGTCGCGGTCGTCGTGCTGGTCGCCGGGGTCCGCGATGAGGCGAGGATCGGCGCCTCCTGGGTCCGGAACCCGACGACGAGGGCCGAGCCGAGACCGGTGAGCGTGATCGCGGCGAGCGATTTGATGGTGCTGGTGCGCACGGCGGTGCTCCTATCCGAAAAGTTCGAGATTGATCCGGGCCGGCTCGGCGCCCAGCGTGAGCAGGGCCGAGCGAGCGCGGTCCATGAGGCCGTCGGGGCCGCACAGGTAGATGTCGCGTTCGGCGGCGTCGGGCACGAGCCCGCGGATCCCGTCCGGACCGAGTGGGTCGTGGCTGACACCGAGCGTCCCGCGCTTGCCGGCGACGATGTGGAGGCGCAGGTGTCGATGGCGGGCCAGCGCCTCGAGCTCCGCGCGGAGTGCCGCGTCGCCGTGATCGCGCGTCCGGTAGATCAGGTCGGCGTCGCCGGCATGAAAAGCCAGGGACTCGGCCAGCGCCCGGATCGGGGCGATCCCGATGCCACCGGCGATGAGCAGCAGCCGGCGGCCCGTCCGACGCGCGCCGTGCATCGTCCCGTACGGGCCCTCGAGCATGAGTCTCGTGCCGGGTGTCAGTGCCGCCAGGGCCCTGGTCCCCTCGCCGATCTCCTTGATCGTGAAGCGCAGCATGTCACCGTTGGGTGCGGCCGAGATGCTGAATGGGTGGGCGTGCAGCCAGTCCTTGCGGGTCAGCGCCCGGACGACGAAGAACTGGCCCGATCGGACGGCGAGACGGTCGAGGTCCACGCCGCCGACATAGAGGCTGAAGACGTTGTCGGCCTCGCGCACGATCGACCGGACCTGCGGCCGATGGCGGATCGTCGTCCAGATCGGCGACGCGAGGCGGTGGAGGACAAGCGGCGCGAACGCGATCACGTACAGCGCGATCCAGAACGCGGACGCGAGCGGGTCGTCCACGAAGTCGCTGCCGGCGGTGAGTTGGTGCAGGAAGCCGAACGCGACCGCGAGGTACGCGTACAGGTGCGTGCCGTGCCAGGTCTCGTACGAGATCCGCCGGCGCGCCGCCCGCATCGACGTGACCCCGATGAGGATGAACAGGCCCATGCTCACGACCGCACCGAGCATCCCGGGCACGGTCTGGACCAGCGAGATGAGGGTGGGGACGACCTGGCCGATCGAGCCGCCGGCATAGGCCAGCGTGGTGGTGACTGCGTGCGCACCGATCGCCCACACCGACGCGAACCCGAGAACGGCGTGGACCGAGCGCAGCCGATCCGTGCCGATCACCTGGTCGAGCCATGGCGCCCGGGATGCGAACAGCACACCGAGCAGGGCCGCATACGTTCCGCCGAGCGCCGAGACCTCGCCGAAGGCCGTGAGCGGATCCCGGGTCAGGCCGCCGTGACGCAGCCACATCGCGCCGATCACGGCACCGACCCCGGCGACCGTCAGCCAGACGTCGCGGGAGCTGATCGAGGACCAGCCGCGCGGCAACCGGACCCGCTGTCGGCGGCCGCGAGTGCGTTCGCCTACCGGGGCCTCGATCGTCGTGACGGTCATGCGGCCGGCCCGGTGGGAGCGGCGCCAGGGCGGTCGCGAGCGTGGATGGTCATCGTGGTCTCCCGTGCCCCGTGGTCGATCGCGACGTCACGGTGGCGGTGCGTGAGACCAGTCTTGGCCGCTCAGTCTGTCAACTTGATGAGAAGGAACCCCTCCCGAGTCCGTTGCCAGAGGCGCCGTCGACTCAGCTGACCGCCTTCCTCACGAGTTCGGCGATCCTCTTCTCGGCCGCGGGCGTCACCTTCGTCAGCCCGTACGATGTCGGCCACATCTCGCCGTCGTCGAGGTTCGCCTGCTCCTCGAATCCGAGGGTGGCGTAGCGCGAGCCGAACTTCGCCGCACTCTTGAAGAAGCAGACGACCTTGCCGTCCTTGGAATACGCGGGCATCCCGTACCAGGTCTTCGTCGTGAGCTCCGGCGCAGTGGCTTTGATCACGGCATGGATGCGCTCGGCGATGACCCGATCGGACTCCGGCATCTCGGCGATCTTGGCCAGCAGGTCCTGCTCGCCGTCGGCGTTCTTCGCGCTCGCGCTGGCGCTCCGGCGGGTCTCCGCCTTCAGCTCGCGGGCGCGCTCCTTCATCGCGGCCTTTTCGTCGTCGGTCCAGGTGCCGGACGTCTTCTTTGTGTCGGTCATGGGAGGTTGGCTCCTTGCAGGGCTTGATGCGTTGACCACATCCTAGGGAGCCGGCGAGGATCGTGGCTTCTCCGAACCTGCTCGACTCATTCGGCGGCCCACCTCGCGCGCTCGATCCGGCGGGTCAGGTGGCCGGCGTGGCGAGGCTCTCGGCCCGGGCGTCTCGAGCGCCTGGAGGAACAGCTCGGCCGGCTGCGCGCCGGAGATTCCGTACCTGCGATCGAGGACGAAGAACGGCACGCCGGTGATCCCGAGCGCGCGTGCCTCGCCAATGTCGGCGGCGACCTCCGCGGCGTAGCGGTCGGTGGCGAGGACGTCGCGGACCTCGTCGGCCGGGACGCCGACCTCGGCGCTCAGTCGAGCCAGCGTGTCCGGATCGTCGAGAACCTCGCCCTCCACGAGCTGCCCGCGCAGGAAGCGCTCCTGGATCTTGGTGCCCAGGCCATGCACCCGGCCGAGATGGGCGACCCGGTGGGCATCGAACGTGTTGATCACCTGGTAGCGCTCGAAGTCGTAGGCGAGGCCCTCGGCCGCGGCGAGCGCCATGACCCGGGCATTCATCACCTGGACCTGCTCGAGCGAGCCGCCGATCTTGGCGCGGAAGTATTCGTCATGGGTCGTGCGGACGCCGCGCGGCTGATCGGGGTTGAGCTGGAAGGCGTGCCACGAGACGTCCACGTCGGCGGCGCCGTCGAATCGGGACAGCGCGGTCTCGAAGCGGCGCTTGCCGATGTAGCACCACGGGCAAACGATGTCGGAATAGATCTCGACGAGCATGCCGTGCACGCTACCTGCGCGTCACGGCCGCACGATGGCCGAGAGCATCGCTTGGA
>JANLYK010000117.1:0-5687 GCA_031365595.1 Chloroflexota bacterium
GACGATCGCGAAGATGGGCGGCGTAGCCGGCGTGCTGCCGGTGTACGCGGTGGCCCTCGGGTTCTTCGTCTTCGCCTCGGGCGGGCTGCCCGGCCTGTCCGGCTTCGTCGGCGAGTTCCTGGTCCTCGTCGGCGCCTTCGAATATGCGCCGATCGTGGGGGCCATCGCGACGTTCTGCATGGTCCTCGCCGCTGGCTACCTGCTCTGGATGTTCCAGCGGATCGCGTTCGGCGAGCTGTCCGACTTCCTGAAGGGCCTCGGCCACCACCTGACCGACATGACCCCGACCGAGATCCTGACGATCGCCCCGCTGGCTGCGCTGACCGTCGTGTTCGGCCTCTTCCCGGGACTGATCCTCGACCTTGTCCGAAATTCGGTGACGGCAGTCCTCGGCGACGTCGCCCGCGAGGGGCCGGTCGCGATCCCGCCGCAGACCGCCCTGATCGCGATCGCCCTGCCGATCCTGTACGTGATCGGTCGGCTGATCTGGGTCGCCCGGATCGATCTCTCGGGCGGCGGCGGACCCGCCCGGCCGGACTCGCCCGGTGAACCGGTCCACGCCGCGGAGCCCGCCTCGTGACCGGCACCGACCTGACCGTCATCGGGCCGCTCCTCGCGGCCGTCGCGACCGCGATCGCGATCCTGCTCGTCGACCTTGTCTGGCCGGATCGGTCGTCGATGGTCGTCTTCGTCTCGCTCATCGGCCTGGCCGTGACCGCGGCGATCACGCTCACGGTCGGGGCGACCGAGGCGCGAACCGCGTTCGACGGCGCGTATCGGCTCGACGACCTCACGACGTTCCTCGACCTGCTGTTCATCGCGATCGTGGCGATGACGATCGTGTTCGCGCCGGATTACCTCGCGCCGCGCAATCTGCCGGTCGCCGAGTTCGCGACGGTCCTCGTGTTCGCGATGTGCGGGGCGATGGTGATCGCGGCCTCGGCCGACCTGCTCCTGCTCTTCCTCGGGCTCGAATTGATGGTCCTGCCGGGCTATCTGCTCGCCGGCTACCACAAGTCGGACGGGAACTCGACCGAGGGCGCGATCAAGTACTTCCTGCTCGGCTCGTTCAGCTCGGCGATCTTCCTGTTCGGGCTGGCCTTCGTGTGGGGACTGACCGGGTCAACCAGAATCGCTGACGTCGCCGATGCGCTCGTGCAGTACGCGTTGCCGCGGCAGACGCCGTTCCCCCCGGGCCTCGCAATGGGCTTCGCGTTCCTGACGACGGGTGTCGCGTTCAAGATCGCCGCCGTGCCGTTCCACTACTGGACGCCGGACGCCTACCAGGGCTCGCCGACGCCGGTCACCGGGTACCTCTCGGTCGGCCCGAAGATCGGGGCGTTCGCGCTGATCCTGCGCCTGTTCGTCGAGGCCCTCGGCCCGCTCAAGGCCGACTGGCTGCCGGTCGTGATCGTGCTCGCCGCGACGACGATGACCCTCGGCAACCTGGTCGCGCTGACCCAGGACAACGTCAAGCGGATGCTCGCCTACAGTTCGATCGCGCACACCGGCTACATGCTCGTCGGGCTCGCTGCGTACGCCGGCGGCCAGTCGAGCGGCCTCGAGGGCCTGCTCTTCTACGGCGCCGCCTATTCGTTCATGAACCTCGGCGCGTTCGCGGTGGTCGCCGCGCTCCAGAAGCGGGCCGGCGTCACGTCGAGCCTGAACACATTTGCCGGTTTGGTGCGGCGCGAACCCGTCCTGACGATCCTGATGACCCTCTTCCTGCTGTCGCTCACGGGCATCCCGCCGACCGCCGGCTTCTTTGCCAAGTTCCTGCTGATCAAGTCGGCGGTCGAAGCCGGCGGCTGGGTCGGGTTCCTCGCGGTGCTCATGGTCCTGAACGCCGCCGCGGCCGCGTTCTACTACCTGCGCGTCGTCGTCTACATGTTCATGCGGGACCCCGTGTCGGACGCCGCCGCGCCGCGCCACGGCCGGCTGCTGTGGGGCGGGCTCGCCGCCGCGACCGCGCTGACGATCGCGTTCGGGCTGTTCCCGGGGCTGATCCTGGGGATGATCGAGAGCGCCGCGGCGGCGATCGCCGGCTAGGGATGGGCCCGGACCGCGCAGCGGTCAGGGAGTGACGGTCACCCCGGGCAGGATCTTCGCGAGACTCGTCGCCATCACGTCGGCGCCGATCCCGCCGAGCGCACCGGCCCGGACGACGCCGTCCTTGTCGATCCAGAAATGGATCGGCAGGGCGTACGCGCCCCATGCCTGCTGCGCCTTGCCGTCGCCGTCGAGGCCGAGCGGGAACGCCGCCTCGAGGCGCTGCGCGAACGAAGCGACGGTGCCCTCGTCCTCGCGGATGTCGATCGCGACGATCACGAGGCCGTCCTTCTCGTAGCGTGCCTTGAAGCTGTTCATCCGCGGAAACTCGTCGATGCACTCCGGGCAGGTCGTCTGCATGAAGTTCACCCAGACCGGCTTGCCGCGGAGAGTCGCCAGGTCGATCGTGCCGCCGCCCACCTGGGGCACGACGAGGGCGGGGGCGAGCTGGCCGACGTGGAAGTTGTCCTGGACGGCGTCACTGGGACCCGCCGAGCCGGCGGCAACGCTGGCCGACGGAGCCGCCGATGGCTCGATCGACGCAATCGGTGAGGCGCTCGGCTGGAGCGTCGGGGCCGGCGTGGGACGCAACCCGACCGGGTCCGGGCCGACAAACACGAATGCGGCCAGGACGCCGACGGCGACCAGGACTCCGGCGACGAGGCCCCCCAGAATCGATACCCCGGTCTTCATGCGTTCGCGAGGGTACCAGTACGGACGGGCGAGGGCGTCGACCCATCGCGCGAGCCTAGGATCGGGATCCGGTGAACACCATCGCTCGAATCCTGCGTGACCGGCTCCTTCCGGCCGTCCTGACCGCGGCCGGGGTGACACTGATCGCGGCCGGCCTCCTGAGCTACTCGGGCAGCGCCGCCGCCGAGCCCAGCGCGTCTGCCGAACCGACGATCGTCTCGGCCGATCCGGGCCGCTCCCAACCGCTGCCGTCCCTGCCCCCGCTCGACGCCTCGCCGTCGCCGTCTTCGCCGGCCAGCAGCGGCGACCCCGACCGCGTCGCCACGCGAGTCGTCGTCGAGGCCCTCGGGATCGACCTGCCGATCGTCCGGGCCCGCGGCGGAGCGACCGCGTACCCCCAATGCGACGTCGCGATGTACATCCAGGAACTGGCCCAGCCGGGCAGCGGCCGGGCGACGTACCTGTACGCCCACGCCCGCGATGGCATGTTCGGGCCGATCTACGAGCGGGCGATCCTCAAGCGCAGCGGCGGGCCGGCGTCCATGATCGGGATGATCGTCACGGTCTACACGAGCGACGACGTCATCCACGAGTACACGATCCGCGAGGTTCGCCTCCACCAGCTGACCCTCGACGACGCGATCCAGGCGACGACCGAGGAGCTCTGGCTCCAAACATCCGAAGGGCCGAAGGGCACGCCCGGCAAGACCCAGCTGCGCGCCGAGCCGCTGATCGTCCTACCCGCGGACCACGCCGCTGCCCATCCGACGGCCAAACCGGTCAACTGCGCCTGATCGAGTACGCGGCCTGTGGCGACGGCGCGTCCCCCGGCCGCGACGGCGACTTTGCCGCGACGGCGACTTCGGCGCGGCGCTGCTAGGATGCCCGCCCGATGTCCTTCCCGATCCGCGGCCTGCGTGACCGCCTCGTTCCCGCCGTCCTGACCGCCGCCGGGGTCACGCTGCTCGCGGCCGGCCTCCTCCAGTACGGCAACGGCGTCCAGGCCGGACCCGTGGCCGGCGGACCCAGCCCGTCGCCCAGCGGCGCCCCGAGCTTCGCCGTTCCGAGCCTGCCGCCGCTCGAGACATCGGTGCCGGGCAGTCTCCCGCCGAGCGCGTCGCCCGACCCGAACCGGCTCGCCACCCGCGTCGTCGTCGAGGCGCTCGGGATCGACCTGCCGGTCATCGCCCAACCGAACCCCGCCTATCCGTCGTGCAACGTCGCGATGTACCTCGAGCATCCGCAGCTGGGCCAGCCCGGCCAGGGCAAGGCGACGTACCTATACGCCCATGCCCGGACCGGGATGTTCCTGGCGCTCCTCACCGAGTCGCGGCGGAACGGTGGCAAGGCGATGATCGGGATGATCGTCTCGGTCTACACCAGCGACGACCAGCGCTTCGTCTACAAGGTCTCGGCGGTCCTGCCGCGCGTCCCGGCCGACGAGCACTTCCTCGACAAGGCGCTGGCCGCAAAGCAGGAGACGCTCTGGCTCCAGACGTCGACCGGTCCCGGCGGCTCGTTCCCCAAGCTCCAGGTCGTGGCCCGGGCGGTGGGCGTCGAACCGGCCGATCACGCCGTCGCCAACCCGAAGCCCCGTCCGGTGAACTGCTGAGGCGTCAGATCCAGTCGATGCGGCGGAGGACCGCCGCCGCGACCCCGATCGCGACCACGATCGCGATCGTCACGAGCCAGAACCCGGCCGCTTCGATCCCCTGGAACGCGGCGCCCGCCTCGCTCATCCCGAAGATCCCGGCGACTGCCCCGGCGCCGGCCAGGATCACGGTGACCCCGGTCAGGCGCTTCATGATCCGGGACAGGTCGTTGTTCACGATCGACACGTAGATGTCGAGCGTCCCGGAGACCAGGTCGCGGTAGTTGTCGAGCTCGTCGGTCACCCGGATGAGGTGGTCGTAGACGTCGCGGTAGTAGACGACGTGCTTCGGATCGATGAAGCCGACCTCGCGGTTCGTCAGCTGGTTGAAGATCTCGCGCGCCGGCGATGTCGCGCGGCGGAGGTCGACCAGCTCGCGCTTCAGCGCGAACAGGCGCTGGAGCGTCCAGTCCGACGCCTTCTCCATGACCGCATCCTGGAGGTGGTCGATGTCGTCGCCGAGCTTGTCGAGGACCGGGAAGTAGCCGTCCACGATCGTGTCCGCGATCGCATAGAACAGGTAGTCCGGCCCCTTGGCGAGGGCGTGCTCGACGCCGAACCGGAGCGGGGCCGCGGCCGACGGCCCGAGCGCGCCGTCGTGGACGGTCAGGAGATAGCCCTTGCCCATCACGAAGTCGACCTCGGCGGTGGCCGCCTCGCCCGAGTAGTGGAGCGCGAACAGGACGATGTGGACGACGTCCTCGTCGAACGACTCGATCTTGGAGCGCTGGTTTCGCTCGCGGATGTCCTCGGCGATCAGCGGATGGAGGCCGAGTGCCTCGGCGGCGGACTTGATCTGGGCCTCGTCGGGCTCGGACAGATCGATCCACAGGCGATGGTCCGGGGCAGAGAGCAGCTTGGGCAGGTCGGCGAGGTCGGTCGATTCGGTCGACGTGTCGCCGTGGCACGACACGATCCGGACGGAGCCCGGACGGTAGGCACCGATGGGGGTCGAATTCGGGCCGCGCGATCGGACAGCGGGGGACAACTCGGGCGGGCGCCCGGGCTGTCCGGCGCCGCCACCGTCAGGCTCGGGCGTCGCGCCCTCGTCCGGCTCCGGCTTGCCGTCAGAGGGCGGTCGTCGGCTCGAGGTCGTCTCCGCCATCGTGCCCGTCCACGCCTCCCGTGCCGCCGGCCGCGACCGTGCCGGTCGCGGTCCGCTCGGCGGTGAGTCTACGCGCCCGGCCGCCGAGCGCGAGGCCCGGCGGGATGGCGATCACGGTCACGATCCCGGCCACGAGGAACATCCCGACGAGAATGCCCGACGCCTCACGCGCCGCCCACGCCTCGAGGG
>JANLYK010000220.1:0-8133 GCA_031365595.1 Chloroflexota bacterium
CCTCGTCGTCGACGAGTCCCGCGAGGCGGCGTTCGACCGGCTCGCCCGGGCGCTCGACGAGATCCGGGTCGACGGCATCCAGACCACGCTTCCGTTCCACCGGTTCATGGCCGGCCACGACGGGTTCCGGGCGGGAGCCCTCACCCCCGACTGGGTGGACGAGCACTGGACGGCGATCGCCAGCGAGCAGCGATCGGCGGCGCTCGAGGTCGCTCGCCGGGCGGCAGTCGCGGCGCTGACCGCTGAGGCCGCGGCCACCGACGCGGGACCGGCCACCGGCGATTCGTCGCCGAGCGGCCGACCATCGTCCGGTTCCGCGTGGCTCCGGGCCGGCCGGCTCCGGGCGATCGATCGGGCGCGGCGATGACCCGCGACGTCCTGGTCGGGCCGTCTGCCGCAAGCCGCCTGCCCGGCGACGAGCCGCGCGTGGTCAGTGGCGCTGACGTCGCCGGCGCCGGCGTCGAGTCGATCGGCCCCGGCCGATGGGTGGTCGCTGCGGAGGGGACCGACACCCGGGCCTCGACCGGCCGACCGCGGCGCAATCGCGACGGCGTCGTGACGATCGAGGTGGTGGTCGACGGCTGGCGGTTCGAGCTCGAGGTGGAGGATGCCGCCCGGGCCGATCTCCGGCGGCGGGCGACCCGGGAGCGCGATACCGGGACGGCCAGCGGCCCGACCGCGATCCGGGCGATCATTCCCGGACGGGTGGCGTCAGTCCGGGTCATCGCCGGCGATGCCGTCGAGGCCGGGCAGGCGCTCCTCGTGGTGGAGGCGATGAAGATGCAGAACGAGCTCCGCGCGCCACGCGCCGGCGTCGTCGAGCGAGTGGCTGTCGCCGACGGGCAGACGATCGACAACGGCGACGTGCTGGTCGTCCTGCGATGACCGGCGATCCGACGGACCGCGAGCGCCGGGGCGGCGACCCGGTCGACGAACCCGCGGAGGACCGCTGGCGGGCGACCACGAGGGCCCGCGCCCTGCGCTCGGCACCCGAACGGAGCAAACGCTTTGCGACGAGCTCGGACCTCGAGATCGGCGACCTGTACAGCGCGGCCACGCTGGCGGCGACCGGATTCGACCCCGAGCGCGACCTCGGCCTGCCCGGCGAGCCGCCGTACACCCGCGGCGTCCAGCCGACGATGTACCGGAGCCGCTTCTGGACGATGCGCCAGTACGCAGGCTTCGCCACCGCCGAGGAGACGAACCGCCGGTTCCGATACCTCCTCGAGCAGGGCCAGACCGGCCTGTCGGTCGCCTTCGACCTGCCGACCCAGATGGGCTACGACTCGGACGCCCCCGAGGCGGAGGGCGAGGTCGGCCGGGTCGGCGTCCCGATCTCGAGCCTGGCCGACATGCGGATCCTCCTCGCCGGTCTGCCGCTCGGCGACGTCAGCACGTCGATGACGATCAATGCCACGGCCCCCATCCTGCTCGCGCTGTACGTCGCCGCGGCCGAGGAGCAGGGGGTCGAGCGCAGCCGGATCGCGGGCACGACGCAAAATGACATCCTCAAGGAATACATCGCTCGCGGCACCTGGATCTACCCGCCTGCCCGCTCGATGCGCCTCGTGACCGACATCTTCGACTTCTGCGCTCGCGACCTGCCGCGCTGGAACACGGTCTCGATCTCGGGCTACCACATGCGCGAGGCCGGGGCAACCGCGGCTCAGGAGCTCGCGTTCACGCTGGCCGACGCGATTGCCTACTGCGAGGCGGCCGTCGCCCATGGACTCGCGATCGACGACTTCGCCCCGCGCCTGAGCTTCTTCTTCGCCGCCTGGTCGGAGCTGTTCGAGGAGGTTGCCAAGTTCCGGGCCGCCCGTCGGATGTGGGCCCGCATCGTGCGCGACCGGTTCGGCTCCACGAGCGAGCGCTCGATGGCCTGCCGGTTCCACGTCCAGACCGCGGGGTCGAGCCTGACCGCCCAGTCGATCGACAACAACGTCGTCCGGACGACCGTCCAGGCCCTGGCCGCGATTCTCGGCGGCGCCCAGAGCCTGCACACGAACGCCCGCGATGAGGCACTCGCCCTGCCGACCGAGGCCTCGGCCCGGCTCGCCCTCCGGACCCAGCAGATTCTGGCCCATGAGAGCGGCGTGACCGAGACCCCCGATCCCCTGGCCGGGTCGTACTTCGTCGAGACGCTCACGACCGAGCTCGAGACGGCCGCTCAGGCGTATCTCGACGAAATCGACGCCATGGGCGGCACCCTGGCCGCCATCGAGGGCGGCTTCCAGCAGCGCCAGATCCAGGAGTCGGCATACCGGGTCCAGCAGGCGATCGAGCGCGGCGATCTCGTCGTCGTCGGCGTCAACCAATTCCGCGACGATGGGGCAGGGGAGGCAAAGGCGCCGATCCAGACGATCGACCCGGACGGCGAGCGGCGCCAGATCGAGCGGGTCCGCCGGGTCCGCGCTGAGCGCGACGCCTCCGCCTGGGCAGACGCACTCGGGCGGCTGGACGCGGCCGCGCGCGGGACCGACAACCTCGTGCCGCTGATGATCGACGCGGTCAAGGCGGGCGCGACGGTCGGCGAGATCAGCGACGCCCTGCGCGAGGCGTTCGGGGTTCACCGCGAGCTGATCACCGTCTGATGCGGGGATCGAGCGTCGCGATCACTGCGGCGGTGGTCCTGATCGCGATCGTCGGGGTCATCGCGATCGGGCTCGCCACCAGCGGCTCTCCCGGCCGGACCGGTCCCGTCTCCGCCCCGTCCGGGACACCCGCCGCGGCCGTGGATTCCGGGAGCGGCCTGCCGACGATCGCTCGCGCATCGCTGCCGCCCGAGGCGCGCGCGACCCTCGCCCTGATCGCTGCCGGCGGCCCGTTCCCGTTCGACGCCGATGGCTCGACGTTCCAGAACCGCGAGCGCCTCCTTCCGAGCCGCCCGGCCGGCACATACCGCGAGTACACGGTCAAGACCCCCGGCTCGCCCGACCGTGGCGCCCGCCGGATCGTCATGGCCTCGACCGGCGAGCTGTACTGGTCGGCCGATCATTACGCGTCCTTCGCCCGGATCCTCCCGTGAAGGGCGACCGGCTGTCGCTCGAGCCGGGCGACCCGGGCGGGATCCTCGACCGTGGCCAGTTTGACCTTGCCGACATCGACGGCACGCTCGCCCGGGTGGCAGAGCTCGCCGCCCCGGCCTCAAAGTCGGGCCTTCTCGACCAGCTGGCGGCCGGTCTCGGACTCCCGACCTGGTTCGGCCGGAACTGGGATGCCCTCGAGGAGCTCCTGCGCCATCCGGAGCCGCCGGACGATCGGGCGATCGTCATCGTCTGGCATCATCCGGACCGGATGCCCAGCGGCGATCGGAAGACCGCGCGCGAGGTGTTCAGGTCGGCCGCGATGACCCGTCGCGTGGCGGGGGAGCGGCCTCTCCTCGTGCTCACGGTGCGCGCACCCGGATCGGAGGGTCGATCGATGGCGAAGCAGACCCGCGGCGTCCCCGCGTCCATTCGCCGGATGGGCAAGGTCCACCATGTCGCGTTGATCGTCCGCTCGATCGACGATGCAGTCGGCCTGTGGCGCGATCAGCTCGGCCTCCCGCTCGAGACCGTCATGGATATCCCACAGGACCGTGTCCGCATCGCGTTCCTGGGCGTCGGCGAGTCGAAGATCGAGCTCGTCGAGCCCACGGACGACACGACCGGCGTGGCTCGCTTCCTGGCAAGCAAGGGCGAGGGCTTCCACCATGTCTGCTTCGAGGTCGCGAACCTGGCCGAGACCCTGCTCCGTCTCGAGTTCGACGGGCTCGAGCTGATCGACACGGTCCCGCGCCGCGGTGCGGAGGGCCCGGTCGCCTTCGTCCACCCGCGCTCCGGCCACGGCGTCCTGGTCGAGCTGATCGAGGCGCCGGGCGGCCCGGCGTGGGACGCCCTGGGGTACTAGGCCCGTTTCGTCGCGAGGATCGAGAAGAACAGCGGCAGCTCACCCTGGACGGTCGGCGGCAGGCGCCACGTCCCGTCGTCCGCCTCGGTCAGGAAGTCGAGCTTCCAGTTCACGAACGGGTACTCGCGGAGCGAGCGGATTTCCAGGCCGGCGTCGATCAGGGCGGTGACGATCTCCCCGAGGCCGTGATCCCAGCTGTGCTCAGTCGGGGTTTCGACGTGGGCGGTCGGATCGGCGTATGAGCCCTGGGTCGGAAACGAGAGCGGCTCGCGATGCTTCCAGTACGGGTAGCGGAGATCGAGCTCGCCCGGCTCGACACCCTCTTCCCTGAACGCCTGGGCGACCGGATGGATCTCGGTGATATAGAAACGTCCGCCCGGCTTGACGAACTGGGCGACGACCCGCGCCCAGCGCCGGATGTCGGGCAGCCAGCCGAGGACCCCGTTCGAGGTGTAGACGACGTCGAACTGCTCGTTCAGGACGTCCGGCAGCTCGTCGATCGTCGAGCGGACGAAGCGCGCCTCCGGAAAGCCGAGCTCGATTGCCAGGCGCGACGCGAGATCGATCGCGGCCGGGCTGAAGTCGGCGCCGGTCACCCGGGCGCCGAGCCGCGCCCACGACAGCGTGTCGATCCCGAAATGGCATTGGAGGTGGAGCACGGACTGGCCCTCCACCGACCCGATCTCCTGGATCTCGTACGGCCTGAGCCGGACGCCGCCGGCGCGGAAGCCGTCAAGGTCGTAGAACGGGGATGTCTCGTGGATCGCGGTCCACTCGTCCCACAGCGCGCGGTTCGCAGCGACGAAGGGGGCGCTCTCGGCCGCATCCGCCGGTCTGCGACCCGCCGCGCGCGGATCCTCGGTCATCGGCTGATCATCAGAGCGACCAGGCGAAGAGGACGTCTGACGAGCGGTCCGCCGCCCGGGCGAAGGCGACGATGTCCCCCGCGAGCTGCCGGATCCACGGCTTCTCCTCGCGCGGCAGGAATCCGAGTTCCTCCTCGATCAGGTCGACCCACTTGCCGGCGATCGCGTCGACGTGCTGGTCGGGCAGACGGGCGATCGCACCGATCCACGCCGGGTCCACCCGTTCGACTACCCGGTCGCCCGCATCGTCGTGGCCGTCGAGCTCGCGCCGGGCGTCGATGAAGTCGGACGGACCGTCTCGGTCGGTCACCGTCCGGACTGCCTCCGAGAACAGGTCCAGCCACGTCGGGTCGAGGCCGCCGCCGAGGGCGAGGTGCGCGGCGAACCGGGACCGATCGTCGAGGCCCGCCCAGTCCTCGACCGAGATCGCGAGCAGGATCTCCTGCTCGCGACCGGCGATCAGGTCCATCAGCGCCGTCACGATGACAACCCGAGGCTTCCCACCTGGTCGGCCGCTGTCGAGCCGACCGCGTCCGTGCGTACCGGTCCGCCGGGATCGATATTCTGGTTCAGGCGGAAGACGTTGGCGGGGTCGAACCTGCGCTTCAAGGCGAGCAGCCGAGCGTACGTATCGCTGCCGTAGGCGTCGCGGGCCACCGAATCGCCCGTGTCACCCTGCTCATTGACGTAGTTGCCCGTAAGTGATCGTTCGACGAGCCGTGCGGCGGTCGCCCGGCCCCAGGCCAGGCAGCGCACGTCGTCCGCCGGGTCATCCCAGACGGGCTCGACGATCCAGTACGCACCGGCTGTTCTTCCGGTATAGGCGGTCGCCGCGTCGGAAACATCCGCGACCGCGCCACCAAGCTGAAGGACGTAGATCTCGGCGTCCGACGTGGGAGCCGTCGCCACCCCGTCCAGGACGGCCTCGACCGCGCTGTCGTCGATTGCCGCCAGGAACCCACCTTTCGCGTAGTAGCGCCGGCCCCATCGGAAGGCGTCGTCGCTGCCTGACTGAAGTTCGATGAAGCTGTGCCCGCCGATCGAGATCTCGATCGGCTTGCCCAGCCGGGCGAACGCCGCAACACGGTCCCGGCCGTCGTCGCGGCCCGACGAGACAACCGTCATCGAGACTCCTTCCTTGCTCACGGTGAACGCGCTCCCGATCTCGCGTGGCGCGTCCAGGACGAGGTCCCGATACCGCTCCAGGACGGCGCGCGCCTCGTCGAGCCCGTAGCGGACCTTCGCGACGACCACGGGACCCAGGCGGTGGACGCGGAAGCGGAACGAGGTCGCGACCCCGAAGTTGCCGCCGCCGCCGCGCAGGCCCCAGAACAGCTCGGGCTCCTCGTCGGCATCGACCCGGATCTCGCGACCGTCGGCCAGGACCACATCGACGCCGGCGAGGCTGTCGATCGTGAGTCCGAATCGGCGGGACAGCCAGCCCATTCCTCCGCCGAGTGTCAGTCCGGCGACTCCGGTGTGCGAGATGACCCCTGCCGGGACAACGAGATCGTGCGCCGAGGCGGCTGCGTCGAGGTCCCGAAGCAGCGCGCCACCTCCAACCGTCGCGATCATCCGATCGGGGTCGATCACGACGTCGTTGAGCATCGAGAGGTCGAGGACGATCCCGCCGTCGCAGGTCGAGAG
Source organism: Chloroflexota bacterium (assembly GCA_031365595.1). Lineage (GTDB taxonomy): Bacteria > Chloroflexota > Limnocylindria > Limnocylindrales > CSP1-4 > CF-46. The sequence continues at coordinate 6,405 of JANLYK010000220.1, forward strand.
GCCCGGCAGGCTGTGGCCACCACCGCGGACCGCGAGCAGCGCCCCGGTGTCAGCGGCGAACCGGACGATCGCCGCGACATCCGCGCGGGTCCGTGCTCGTGCGATCACGGCAGGTCGACGATCCGCGATGCCGTTCCAGACGCGCCGGGCGGCATCATAGTCGCCGTCACTCGGACCGACGATCTCGCCACTGAACGGCAGCTCGGCGATCAATCGGAGCGCGTCGACGTTCACGCCGTCGCCTCGAGGATCTGGGCGGTCGCCGGGCGGTCGTCGGCGAACAGGTAGCGGATGTCGTCGATCTTCACCGATTCCCCTCGGTGCGGTGGCGATAGACGCCGGGGTCCTTGCGGGCCGCGGCACACGATCAGTCGCGGAACCCCGCGTCCCGGAGCAGGCCGGGCAGCTCGGTCGGTGACGCGGCGACCAGAAATCCGGCCGCCTCGAGCGCGGCGACCTTGGTCGCGGCCGTGCCCGCGCCACCGGAGATGATTGCGCCGGCGTGGCCCATCCGCTTGCCCTCGGGCGCGGTCCGGCCGGCGATGAAGGCGACCTTGGGCACGTCCGGCAGGTGCTCAGCGGCCCACGCCGCCGCCGTCTCCTCGGCGGCCCCGCCGATCTCGCCGATCAGGACGATCGCCTCGGTCTCGTCATCCGCGGCGAAGAGCTGGAGGACGTCGAGGAAGGTGGTCCCGATCACGGGGTCGCCGCCGATCCCGACGCAGGTCGACTGGCCGATTCCGGCGTCGCTCATCGCCTGGACGGCCTCGTACGTGAGCGTGCCCGAGCGCGACACGACCCCGACCCGGCCCTCGCGGTGGATCGAGCCGGGAATGATCCCGACCTTGGCCCGACCCGGCGAGGTGGCGCCCGGGCAGTTCGGCCCGATCAGGCGAGCCCCGGCCGCGCGGACCATCTCGACGACCGGGATCATGTCGAGGACTGGAATGCCCTCGGTGATGCAGAAGATCGTCTTCACCCCGGCCGCGGCCGCCTCCATGACGGCGTCGGGTGCGCCGGCGGCCGGGACGAAGATGCACGACGTGTCGGCGCCGGTCTCGCGGACCGCCTCGGCGACGGTGTTGAACACCGGCACCTTGCCGTCCAGCGCGGTCTGGCCTCCCTTGCCCGGGGTCATCCCGGCCACGACCCGCGTCCCGTACTCGAGCATCGCCTGGCCGTGGAACGAGCCCTCACGGCCCGTCAGACCATGGACGACGACGCGGCTCGCCTTGTCGATCAGGATGCTCACGCGGCCGCTCCCTTCGACGCGGCCACGGCCTGGGCGGCGGCGTCGTCGAGCGAGGACGCGGTCACGAACCTCGCCTCCTCGAGCAGCACAGCGGCTTCGGCCGCATTGGTCCCCACGATCCGGACGACCATCGGCACATCGCGCTCCTGCTGGGCGCGAGCCTCGATCAGGCCCCGGGCGACCTCGTCGCCGCGGGTGATCCCGCCGAAGATGTTGACGAGGATCGCGTTGACTTTCGGATCGGCCAGGATCAGGCGCATCGCCTCGGCGACCTTGTCGGCCCGCGCGCCGCCGCCGATGTCGAGGAAGTTCGCGGGCTCCCCGCCGGCGCGCTTGACGAGGTCCATCGTCGTCATCGCCAGGCCTGCGCCGTTGACCATGCAGCCGATCGTGCCGTCGAGCTTGATGAAGGTCAGGCCCGCCTCGCGCGCCTCCTTGTCGGCCGGGTCCTCCTCATCGGGGTCGCGCAGGTCCTCG
>JANLYK010000232.1:0-1510 GCA_031365595.1 Chloroflexota bacterium
CTCAGAATTTTTGACGAGGTCGAACCGCGTCGGCGACTGGGGGATTGCCGCGAGCAGTGCATCCTGGGCGAGCGTCAGCTCGCTGAGCTCCTTGCCGAAGTACGTGTGCGCGGCCGCCTTGATCCCGTAGGACTGATTGCCGTAGAAGTTCTGGTTCAGATAGGCCGTGATGATCTCCTCCTTGCCGGCCTGGCCCGGGTAGGCCTCGGTCAGGCGGAGGGACTGGATGATCTCGCGGATCTTGCGCTCTTCGCGGCCGTCGGCGAACGCGCTGTCGGGCAGGAGCCGGGCCCGGACGAGTTGCTGGGTGATCGTCGAGCCGCCCCGTGGCCGGCCGCTGATCGTGTCGAGCGTCGCCGACACAAAGCCCGGCAGGTCAAAGCCCGGGTTCGACCAGAAGTCCTTGTCCTCGATCGCGGTGGTGGCATCGAGCATCTCGGCCGGGATCGCGTCGAACGTCACGAGCTCGCGTTTGAACTCACCGAGCCGGGCGAGCTCGACCTTCGTCGTCCGATCGGTGACCCGCGTCTGCTGATCGAATGTGAGGTTGCTCAGGGTGTCGCGGGGATCGGGGAGGCCCTGGCTGTAGTAGCTGTACGCGGCGGCGACGCCGACGACGCCCGCCAGGCCAACCATGAGGAAGACGCTGAAGACGATGATCGGAATGGCGACGGCGATCTTCCGAAGGGGGGAAGAGCCGCGGGGCCGCCCGCGATGGACGCTGCGTCGATGACGCTGGCGCCGCGCGAGGCTGGTCTGCATGTCGGGCCGCACGATAGCATAGGGGTCGTGAGCCGCCCCTCTTCTCTGCCCGTCGTGACGGCTCGGCCGGGGCCGCTGTGACGCTCGCCGGCGGCCCGGACGGCGCCTCGGCGAGCGTGCCCGGGAGTCTCGGCGGCCTGCTCGACGAGCTCGAGTGGCGGGGGATGCTCCACGCGACGACGCCCGGTCTGCCGGGACGGCTCGCGACCGGCCGCCCGATCGCCGGCTACAACGGGTTCGATCCCTCCGGACCGTGGCTCCACATCGGTCACCTCGTCCCGATCATGGGTCTGGTCCAGCTCCAGCGCCACGGCGGCCGGCCGGTTGCCCTCGTCGGGGGCGGAACGGGGATGATCGGCGATCCGTCCGGGACGTCGGCCGAGCGGAATCTTCTGGATCGCGAGACGCTGGCGGCGAACGTCGAGTCCATCCGTAGCCAGCTCGAACGGTTCCTGGACTTCAGCGGCGCAACCGGCGCGGTGATGGTCAACAACCTCGACTGGCTCGGCGAGATCCAGTTGATCGAGTGGCTGCGCGACGTCGGCAAGCACTTCACGATCCCGTACATGCTGGCCAAGGATTCCGTCCAGGTCCGGCTCGACCGCGGCCTGTCGTTCACCGAGTTCAGCTACATGCTCATCCAGGCGACGGACTTCGAGCATCTCCATCGGACGATGGGCGTCGAGCTCCAGATGGGCGGCGCCGACCAGTGGGGCAACATCACGGCCGGGCTCGAGCTGATCAGGCG
>JANLYK010000293.1:0-1543 GCA_031365595.1 Chloroflexota bacterium
TGGAGGCGCAGCCGGCCGTCTGGCCGGTCGGCGAGATCCTCCGCGACATCGCCCGGGGCGGGATCGCCGGGATCATTGTCGGACTTCTCGTTGCCGGCCTCGGCGGGCGGCTGGTCATGCGCGTCGCGGCGATCCTTCACGAGGGCGCCGCCGGCATCTTCACCGAGAACGGCGAGGTGATCGGCCATATCACCCTGGAGGGCACGCTGGCCCTGATGGTCTTCGGCGGCCTCGGCATGGGCCTCTTGGCCGGGACGATCTGGGTGGTCGTCGGGCCTTGGATCCCGGGCCGCGGGTTGCCCCGGGCGATCGCGACGGCGCTCGCCGCGATCGCTCTCGGGACGCCGATGCTGATCCAGCGACTGAACCCCGACTTTGTCGTCCTTGACCACGACCCGTTGGTGGTCGCGCTCCTGATCGGTCTGGTCGGTCTGGTCGGCCTGTCGATCGCGCTCGTGGACGGCGCCCTGGATGCCCGCCTGCCGCGTCCCGGTCGCCGGGTCGGCATCGCGACGACGGTATACGTGGTCATCACCCTGATCGGCCTCTTCCTGATCGTCCCGATCGTCATCGCGATCCTGCTGGACCAGCGCGAGTACCGGGCGCCGATCCGGGTCGGCTGGGCGCTGGCGGCCGTGGGCGCATGCACGCTCGGCTGGTGGGTCCTGCGCGTGAAGGGCCGCTCGGCGCCGCCGCGTGCGCTGCGGCTGGTCGGAGGGATCGGGCTCTTGATCGCGGTCGGCCTCGGGGTCGTGACGAGCCTGCCGCACATCCTTGGCGCGGCAGGGATTCGCTGACGAACGAGCCTCGCCGATCGTTGAGTCAGGAGGTTATCCGAGCGCTCCGCGAGGCGGCCATCGCGACGAGCTTCTCGACCTCCTTGTCCAGCCAACCCTGATAGACCCGGTCCAGACGGATCAGCCGGGTCGGGCCTGCCAGCGGGCCCGAGATCTCGAGAACGTGCCGGATGTGAGCCCCGCCCGCGGCTGGTTCCACCTCGTAGGTCTGGATCACCTTCATAAGCGGGGGTCGCACGTCGAGTTCGAGGACACGATCGGCAACAAGGCGCTGGATCCGGCAGTGGTAGACCCTGCCGTAGCCGGCCTTGACATCGACAGTCCCGCCTTCGACGAGGGGGCCGTCTGCCCGCGCCCACTTGACGTTGTGGCCCCATTCGCTCCACGTCGATGGATCGGCATACAGCCGGAACACGTCGTCGGGGTCAACGGGCGCGTCTCGTTCGCTCTCGATCATCCAGGTCACCGGTGTTCCTCCATCTGCGGCCGTGAACCAACTCGCTGGGTGGGTCGCTCAGGCGCCAACCGTTGCCGGGTCAGCGGCAGCGAGCTCGTGGGTCGACCGGAAGCTCCGAACCAGGAGGACGATGCCGAGGATCAGGCACCACATGATCGTTCCCAGGATCGACAGGAGGCTCAGGATCCACAGGACGTCGGCCTCCGGCAAAAGACCGAGCGGGCCGAACGTGCCGCTCGCGATCCGGAAGGCCGGGAGGACGCCGAGCAGGCACAGCGCGAGCGGGATC
>JANLYK010000299.1:0-4680 GCA_031365595.1 Chloroflexota bacterium
GGAGGGTCGCGAAAGACCCCGACCCCGCTCGGGGTTCCGGTGGCAATGACGTCGCCCGGCTCCAGCGTGATCGAGCGGCTGATGAACGCGATCAGCTCCGGGATCCCGTAGATCAGGTCTGCCGTCGAGCCGTCCTGCATCAGGAGCGATTCGCCGGCGCCCGGCCGGTCGGGGCCCGGGGTCCACCAGCTGCGGAGACGCAGCCCCGCGGTCGGATCGAGCTCGCCGGCCGGAACGAGGACCGGACCCATCGGCAGGAAGGTGTCGCTGCCCTTGGCCCGGAGCCACTGGCCGTCGCCCTTCTGGCCCTCGGCGAGGGCGGGTTTGCTGCCCTGCCAGTCGCGGGCCGAGACGTCATTGACGACGACGTAGCCCTGGACATGTGCCATCGCGTCGGCGACGGCCACCCGACGGGCCTGCCGCCCGATCACGACTCCGAGCTCCACCTCGAGGTCCAGGGCGTGGGTGCCCTCGGGCCGGACGATCGCCTCGCCGTCGCCGATCACGGCGTTGGCGAACTTCGAAAAGAGGAGCGGCCACGCGGGAACGTCGCGACCGGCGCCCTCGGACACGTGGTCGCGGTAGTTCAGCCCCACACAGACGATCTTGCCCGGCGTCGGAACCGCAGCCCGGGACGGAGCCACGAAGGGACCCCGATCAGCTCGGCGCCGCGGACGGCTCCGGGCTCGCGGACGGAGCCGCCGACGGGACGACCGAAGCCGGAACGGACCCCGCCGGCGAGCCGGACGCCGCCGGCGACACCGATGCGGTCGGGTCGACGCTCGGCGCCGGTGACCCCTGGCAGTAGGCCTTCTCCGGCGGCGCGATGAGGGCGCCATCGGCGTCGAGCCGCTCCGACTCGGTCAGGTAGAACTGGTTCACCAGGGCAGGGTCCCACGTGTCGAGATAGAAGACGCGGTCCCAGACCAGGGCGGCATACGCGTGCGGCATGTCGTCGAAGCGGGCGACAACGGGCGAGATGACGCCCGTGGCGACCTTGCAGATCGTGGTCGGCGGGAGCGCGGCCGAGAAGTCGCGGAATGCCTGCAGCCCGGCCGCCGTGGACCCCGGCGAGTCGTTCCGGTAGAGGACGACCAGCCCGCCGTGCTCGAGGTTGTGGATCCAGTTGGCCGGGCCGACCTTGTCCTCGGGCTTGTAGACCCGGGGCTGGATCGGGCCGATGCCCGAACCGTTGTAGTGGGTGCCCGAGGCGGGCGGACAGTACAGATAGCTCTGGGGCGGGCTGACGACGTGGCTGTTGGCCATGTCCTCCTGGAAGAACCCCAGGCGATCGCTCGAGCCCGGCGTCAGAGGCGGCGTCGGCGATGGGCTGAAGATGTTCGTGCAGGCATAGGCGGTTGACGTCGAGCCGATGAAGACGAAGCCGACTGCGACGGCCACGACCGCCACGGCAGCGATCGTGACGATGGCCGACCGGTAGCGCTCCAGGAACGTCTTGCGAGGAGCGACACGGGCCGTCGTGCGTCGTCCCGCCCGGGCTCGGGCCGTGGGCGAACCGGGGGCGGCCGGGGCCCCGAGCGTCGTCCGGCCGGGGGTCGAGCTGATCGGTGCGCCGTCGCCTTCGGGCTGGATGTCGGATCCGGCGGCCGGCCGGATGACGCCGGCCTGGCGGCTCTCGCGGGCCAGTCGGGCCGCGCGGCGTGACTCCTTGCTCACGGTTCGGTCGTGCCTCGTCTCGGTTCGGTGGGGAGGTTGCGCCTCGCCGGGGCGTGCGCGCTTGGGCCGGCAGGGCCGCAGGATCCGCCACAGGGTACCGTCAACGGTCGAGGGCCGTCACCGGCGGGCTCGACCGGTGCCCCGCTTCCCGGATCTGTCACTCCTCGCCGAGCCACGCCCGAACCTCGGGCCGGAGCAATCCCCGGAAGAGGAGCGCCGCGAGCGCAGCGACGAAGATCGTGTGCGGGATCAGGCCGAGGGCGAGCAGGTACGGGATCAACGGCAGCGTCAGGCTGGCCAGACCGAGCGCGAGCCCGCGCGACGCCTGCTTGCGCTGCCAGACGAGCGTGACCGTGAAGATCGTGTAGGCAAGCAGGACCATCACCACCACGCCCGGCCCGCTGACCGGAGCACCGATCGCGATGTCGATCACGTAGCGCAACGAGATTCCGATCCCGGCCAGGATCGCGAGGGCGTACACGAGGAACAGGCGAATGCCGCTGGGCATCGCCACGATCTGCTGGAGCACGATCGGATCGTGACACGGGACGACATGCGGCGCACGCGGCGGCGCGTCAACGCTGCCGTCCGGCGTCGTATCCTCGATCGCGTGGCGGACCTCCCCCTCAGCCTCCCAGCCGCGACGTCCGGCCTGCTCGCGGCCGCGCTCGACCGCGAAGGCAAGATCCTGCGCGCCCTCGAGGCCCTTGGGCCCATCTCGGGTCGGGACGTGCTGGTCGTGGGCGGTGGGCCGGCGGAGCTGGACCGGCTGAAGACCGCGGGCGCGCGGGTCACGTCCGTCGACTCGATTCCGGGCGACGCCGCGCGGGTCCTCGCGGATGGTTCGGCCGATGCGATCGTGACCGCGTGGGCCGGCTTCCGCGGTGTCGATCCGGCAGCGTTGGCCGAGGCCGATCGCATCCTCAAACCTGGCGGACGGCTCCTCGTCGTCCACGACTATGGCCGCGACGACGTGTCGCGCCTCCGCGGCGAGCTGCCGGAGTACGGCGCGTGGAGCCGGCGCAATGGGCCCTATCTCACGAACGGGTTCCGGGTGCGGGTTCTCCACTGCTTCTGGACATTCGACACGATCGAGGCCGCCCGGGCCTTTCTATCCGAGTCGTTCGGCGGGGACGGCGAGGCAATGGGTGCCGGGCTGAAGCGGCCGCGCCTGACCTGGAACGTCGCGATCTACCATCGGACCAAGGGCTCCGACCCGGCCTGACCCAGCGACGCCGGCTGACCAGCCGCCATGTGGAAAGCGTCAGGGCGTGCTTGCGTGGACCTCGGCGAGCACGGCCCGATACATGGCCTCGACGTCGTCGACCATCCGCCGGACCGTGAACCGCTCCTCGGCCGCGGCCCGGCAGGCGCCCCGATCGAGGGTTCCGATCCGGCCGATCGCGTCGACCATCCCGTCGATGTCGTCCACGACAAACCCCGTCCGCCCATCGTCGACGACCTCCGGCACGCTGGCCCGGCGAAATCCGACGACGGGCGTCCCGGACGCGAGGGCCTCGACCATCACCAGCCCGAATGGCTCGTCCCACTCGATCGGGAAGAGGAGGGCGTCGGCCCGCGCCAGGAGATCGCGCTTCGTCGCTCCGTCGACCTCGCCGATGTACCGGATCCGATCGCCATCGAGCATGGGCCGGATGGTCGACGCGACGTGGGCGGCGTCGGCCGGGTCGATCTTGCCGGCCAGGATCAGTCGCCGACCGGCTCGTGTTGCCGCCTCGATCGCCCGGTCGGCGCCCTTGGCCCGGCTGAACCGGCCCAGGAAGAGCAGGAAGTTGCCGTCCGGCCGCTCGCCGAACCGGAACGACTGGACGTCGATCCCGTGGTGGATCGGCGGTCGCGCGCCGCGGGCCGGGAACGTCGCGGCACTCGCGGCCGACACCGCGTGATGGGCCCACGGGTAGGCGTCCCACACAGGCGTGGTCTCGGGCACGAACGGGTTGTGCATCGTGCTGACGACGGGCGTGCGCGACATGGCACCGAGGACCAGGCCTTCGATGCCGGCGTGGCTGTGAACGACATCGAACCGGCCCTCGGTGGCGGCCAGGAAGGCGGCCTGCACGTTCGCGAGGTGGAGGTACTCGGCATGGGCCGGGCCGTCGCCGGACGGCTCGCCGTAGCGCCGGGCGACGGGCGTGACGCTGTGCAGCGTCGCGGTGGTCACGGAGTCGCCACTCGCGAACAAGGTGACGTCGTGGCCGCGGGCAACGAGCTCGTCGGTGACGAGCTGGACGATCAACTCGGTTCCGCCGTACGTCCGCGGTGGGACCCGCTCATACGTCGGCGCAACCTGCGCGATGCGCATTGGACTTCCCCTGTGACGCCCTGATCGTAGCGGCCCTGCTACCCTCGGCGCACATGACCGACCGACGACGAGCCCCGGCCCGACAGGCCGCGGGCGCTCGCCCCCGACCGCCCGAGACGGCCCATCTCGGCCCGATCCCGATCACGGTGACCGGGGTCCTGATCGTGATCGCCCTGATCGGTTCCGTGGCCTACCTGTTCTATGCGGTCACGGTCCGCGACGCATCGCAGATTCCCCTGCTCGCATCCGGCGCGGTCGTGCTCGGGCTCGTCTTCGCCGCGATCGCGTTCGTCGGTGGCCGTGCGGCGTGGCGCTCGAGCATTGGCCGGCGCGATGCACGGGCCTTCGGCCACGCACTCGTCGGCGGCGTCGCGGCGCTGGTCGCCGCGGGCTGCTTCGCGGGCGCCCTGATCCTGCTCATGGTCCGCTCCGCCTGACCGAGCCGCGCCGGGGCCCCTGCTACACTCGGCCCGCTCTCGCCCTCATCGTCTAGAGGCCTAGGACGCCACCCTTTCAAGGTGGAGATCAGGGGTTCGAATCCCCTTGGGGGCACCACCGGATCCCGAGCTCGATCGGCGCCTGCCGACCGCCGCGTGACCCCTGCTACCATCGCGCCGATGGAGATCATGGGGATCCGGATCCCGACCGTCGTCCAGGACAACGTCGCCCGGCGCTGCGAC
>JANLYK010000308.1:0-1843 GCA_031365595.1 Chloroflexota bacterium
GGCGAAGCCAGGATCTCGACCTCGTCGGCGGCGAGGGTCACCCCGCCCAGCGTGACGGAGCCGTCGGCGTGATAGTCGACCGCATTCTCGCGGGCCGCGGCCATGATCGCGGGGATCGCCGTGCCGTGCTTCTTGCCGATCTTCGGCAGGAGCGGCTTCACGCGGCGCTCGACGAGATCGGACTCGTCGCCGATCAGGATCACCTCCCGGACGTTGACCTCGTCGCGGATCAGTTCCAGCAGCGCCGCGCGGTCGGCGAGCTCGCCGCCGGGCAGCGCGAGCCACAGGCGGGCGAGCGGCTGGCGGGTCCGGATGCCGGCCTGCGAGCGGAGCAGCCGGGCCAGATCGACCGCCCGGCGGACGGTCGTCATCGCGCTCTCGAGCGCATCGTCGCGGAACGACGCCATGGAATCGGCCGGCCACGGCGCGAGGTGGACGCTGTCGGGCAGGGCCGGGGCAACGGATGCGATCAGGTTCTGGTACATCGTCTCGGTCAGGAACGGCAGGATCGGGGCCATTGTCTCGACCAGGGTCGCCAGGGCCGCGTGGAGCGTGGCGAAGGCCGCAACGCGTTCGGCGGCCGCGGCACTGGCGCGCATCCGGTCGCGCGAGCGGCGCAGGTACCAGGTCGAGAGGTCGTCGATGAAGGTTCCGATCGCGCGCGTCGCCGTGACCGCGTCGTAGTCGGCCAGCCGCTCGCCCACGTCAGCCGCAAGCCCCGCCGAGCGCGACAGGATCCAGCGATCGAGGACCGGCCACTCCCCCGCCTCGGCCACGACCTCGTCGATGCCGGCCCGCGGCGTCCACTCGGCCAGCCGGGCGTACGTGATGAAGAAGGCGTACACGTTCCACAGGACGAGCAGCTCGCGGCGGGCCTCGTCGGCGGCGTGCCAGCCGAAGTTGATGTTCTCCTCGGGCCGGGCCTTCGCGAACAGCCAGCGCATCACGTCGACGCCCATCCGCTCGGCGGCCTCGTCGAAGTCGATCGCGTTGCCCCAGCTCTTGTGCATCGGCCGGCCGTCCTCGCCGAACACCAGGGCGTAGCCGAAGATCGTCTTGAACGGCGGCTCGCGGCGGAGGACCGTGGACATCGCGAGCATCGAGTAGAACCAGTTGCGGAACTGGCCCGGGAAGCTCTCGGTGATGAAGTCGGCCGGGAACCACTTCGCCCAGTAGTCCGGGTCTTCGCGGAAGTGGAGCGTCGAGAACGGCACGATGCCGGCGTCGAGCCATGGGTTGCCGACGTCCTTGATCCGCTCGACGACCCCGCCGCACGACGGGCAGGCGATCCGGACCGCGTCGATGTGCGGGCGGTGCGGGGTGTGCCCCACGAGCTGGTCGAGGCCCTCGACGGCCCGCTCCTCGAGCTCCGACCGGCCCCCGACGACGTCGAACGTGCCGCACGCCCTGCAGTCGTAGATCGGCAGGGCCAGGCCCCAGTAGCGCTTCTTCGAGATCATCCAGTCGTGCATGTTCAAGAGCCAGTCGAGCTCCCGATCGTGCCCGAAGCCCGGGATCCAGCGGATCTGGTCCACGGTCTCCATGATCTGGTAGCGCAGGCTCGCATCGACCTCGGCGGCGGTGAGTTCCGCTCGGGGCTTGTCATACACCGGCCCCATCGAGATGTACCACTCGTCGACGAGACGGAAGACGAGCGGCGTCTGGCAGCGCCAGCAATGCGGGTAGCGGTGGGTGATCGTCTCGAGCCGATAGAAGCGGTCCTCGCGCTTGAGGTGCTCCACGATCGGCTCGGTCACGTCACGGACGTCGCGCCCGGTCAGCGCCCCGAACCCGTCGATCACGATCCCGCTGTCGTCGAGCGGCGCGATCATCGGCAGCCAGA
>JANLYK010000310.1:0-2365 GCA_031365595.1 Chloroflexota bacterium
GACGAGGCGCTCCGCCGACTGAAAAGCGGCTGGCCGGACCTCCTGATCATCGACATGATGATGCCGAAGATGGACGGCCTGACCCTGGCCCGCGAGATCAAGGGCCGGGCGGATCTCCCGATCATCGTCCTGTCGGCGATCGACGCCGGCGACTCCAAGGCCGACCTTCTCGAGGAAGTCGCCGAGGACTACGTCACCAAGCCCTACCACTACCCGGAGCTGCGGGCCAGGATCAACCGGGTCCTCCGCCGACTCGGCGACAAGGTTCCGCGCCAGAGCCTCGTGCTCGGGCCGGACCTGACGCTCGACCTCCACCGGCGCGAGGCGACCGTCGGCGGGTCCGACACCGTCGCCCTGACGCCGACGGAGTCGCGCCTCCTCTATGCGCTCGCTGCCAACCTCGGCCAGACTGTCACGACTGAGACCCTCCTCGCCCGGGGCTGGGCCGAAACGGAGGACGCCGACCCGTCGTACGTCTGGGTCACGATGCGCCGCCTCCGCCAGAAGGTCGAGCGCGACGCGAACCGACCCGTCCATCTCCAGACCGTTCGCGGGGTCGGCTATCGGCTCGTCGGCGGCGACGGGCAGGGCCCGGCCGGCACCGAGGGGGCTGCCGCCACGCCTTCGACCGAGCTGGAAGGGGCCGCGGACACGGAACCAGCTGCCGATCCGGAACGGGCTGCCGATCCAGCCGATGGCTGACGACCAGCCGGACGAGCGGCCGGTCGGCGACGCCGGCTCGACTGGTGGCATCGGGCCCAACGTGTCGTTCCGGACGCGCCTCACGATCGGCCTGGTGGCGGCGTCCCTGATCCCGCTCGCCGGGTTCGGCACGATCGTCGTGATCCTCGGTGACCCCGCCCAGTCCGGGACCCTCGGCCGGCTCCTCCTGTTCGTGCTCGTGATGGCGGCGATGATCGGGATCCTCCTCGCCTGGCTGCTGGCGGCCGATCTCACCGCCCCCCTCCGGGCCATCGCCGCGGCGGTCGATCGGGCGTCGGCGGGCGACCTGTCGACGCCGATCATCGTCCCTGGTGACGACGAGCTGGCTCGCCTCGCCGACAGCCACAACCGCCTGGCCGCCGACCTCGAGCGCCGCAACCGCGAGCTCGGGCGGATCCTCGAGGCGATCGAACGGAGCACGCCGCGCGACGGCCAGGACTTCATCGCCGGACGCGCCGCCAATGATGCAAAGGCCGCGTTCGGGATGATCGATGCCTACGTCCTCCTGGTCGACCCGCGCGAGATCCCGACCGAGGAACGGATCCCTGGCGAGTCGCTGCCCGTCCGGGCGACGCTTCGGCTCGGCGCCGAGGACATCGGCGTCCTCGTCGGCCACCTGCCCGCCACCCGGCTCTGGGAGCGCGCCGACCAGGACCTGCTCGAGCTGTTCGCCAGCGAAGTGGCGATCGCCATCAGGAACGCCCAGCTGTTCGCCCGGGTCGAGTCCCAGAACGTGCAGCTGCTCGAGCTGGACGCCGCCAAGGACGACTTCCTGCGCGGCGTCAGCCACAACCTCCAGACGCCGCTGACGAGCATCCGCGCGTATGCCGACCAGCTCGGTCGCGATCGGCCGGACCGGCGGCTCGGGATCATTGCCGAACAGACCGACCGGCTGTCGCGGATGGTCCGCCAGCTCCTGACCGTGACCCGCCTGGAGTCCGGCGCCCTGAAGCCGCGCGGCGAGGTCGTCGCTCTGGCTCACCCGGTCCGCCGGGCGTGGGAGGCACTGGCCGCCGAGGGCGTTCCGTTCAAGGTCGATGATCAGTCGGCGGGCTGGCTGGCCGTGGCCGACGTCGATCAGCTCGACCAGGTGCTATGGGCGCTCCTCGACAACGCCCTGAAGTACGGGGAACGAACGCCGATCCTGGTCGACATCGCTCCGGTTCCCGCCCAGCGGCATCTCCGACTGACCGTGTCGGACCTGGGGCCGGGCGTCGGCGAGGGCGATCGGGGCCGGCTCTTCCGGCGCTTCGAACGAGGAGCCGAGCGGACGGCCGACGACGGCAGTGGCCTCGGGCTGTATGTCTCGCGCGAGCTGTGCCGGGCGATGGACGGTGACCTCGTCCTCGAGCCGCAGCTGGCGGGTCGCGGAGCCTCCTTCAGCGTTCACCTGCCGGGCGAACCGCCCGAGGGCGAGTAGGGCGATCCAGAGATCCTGGCGGGACGATTCGGCGGCTCGAAGTTCGACAACGACATCGACAGGAACCGCCCAGGGTCCTGACCCAAACGTCCCATACGACGGTGCCGACTGGCGACACGGCAAGGTTGATTGCAAGGTCCCGCCGCGATATTCTCGGCCTGCGGAGCCCTTCCGCACACTGACCGCCGGGGACCCATACGATGCACCTTGCCAGACGGCCAC
>JANLYK010000312.1:0-3255 GCA_031365595.1 Chloroflexota bacterium
CGGCGCGACGGAGCTGCACGGGCGCTGCCACCATCCGATCACCGGCGGAACGGGCGGGTTCGCGGGCGCTCGCGGCGAGCTCGAGTTCACCGACGTCGTCGACGCCGAGCCGTTCTTCTACCCGTACTGGGGCAATATCCAACTGAACCGCACGGCGGGATCGGCGAACTCGTCGGCAGTCTCGTCGATCGCAACGACCACGTTGTCCTCGCTGCGATCGAGCGCTGCCACCCCGGCGGTCGCCGTCGCCCCCTGCTGAACCGTCCCGTACGCGGTCACGGCGGTCCGATGGGGGCCGCCGTCGCCGGTGCGGGCGTGACGGCCCTCGCCGCGTACTTCCGACGATACGCGGCGGGCGTCAAGCCCGTCGCCCGCCGGAACAGCCGCCGAAAGAAGGTCGGGTCCTCGTATCCGACCTCGTACCCGATGTCGTCGACCACGGCCGCGCCCTCCTCGAGCAGCCGGCGCGCCCGTTCGACCCGCAGGGCATGAACATGTTCGATCGGCCGCCGGCGGGTCGCGGTCACGAAGCGCCGGGCGAACGTCCGCGGCAGCAGCCCCGCGGCATCCGCCATGTTTGTGACCGGGTTCGGCTCGGCGTAGTGGGCGTCGATCCAATCGATCGCGCGACGGACCGCCGCGTCGTCGCCACGGACGACATGGGTCATCGCGGAATAGGGAAGCTGGCCATCGTCGTGCCGATCGAGCAGGTAGACCTTCATCGTCTCGGTCGCGTGCGCGGGGCCGCAGTAGCGCGAGATCAGATAGAGGGCGAGATCATGCCAGGCGGTGACGCCGCCGCCGGTGATCAGCCCCTCGGATTCGTGCGCCAGCTCCAGCACCTTCTCCGGCCGGAAGCGGACCAGCGGGTACGCCTCCTGGAACAGGCTTCCGTAGGCCCAGTGGCTCGTGCAGGCGCGTCCGTCGAGGAGCCCGGATTCCGCGAGCAGCACGGATCCGGTGCAGACCGTTGCGATGACGGCGCCACGCTCGTGGACACGGCGCAGCCACGCGGTCTCGACTGGGTACTTGCCCTTCGGGGCCTCGGTGATCGGGGCGTACATGTCGCAGATGATCACGACGTCGACGTCCTCCGCATCGTCGACCGCGAGGGCGGGCTCAACGAGGACATTGCCGAAGCAGCGGAACGGCTCGGCGGTCGCCGCGACGATGAAGACGTCGAGCAGGGCGTCGCCCGCTGTTCCGACCGTCATGTCGGGGAAGACCGCGCCGACCGACAGCAGGACGTCATACAGCCCGTAGAGCACCGACGCAGATGTCTCCGGCGCGGCAAGGAGGGCGATCCGGGTCCGGCGTTTCCCCGGTGACACTTTTGCCCCGTCCACAGTCGTTTCCACCCTTCAATGATGACACCCGGCGGTCCAGACTGGAACCCATCAAGCCGTCCGCTCAGCACCGAGGGCCAACCCGCATGCCGACCACGATCGACCTCGCCGCGGCGCTCCGCGACCGGATCCGGGGCGACGTCCTCGTCGCGGGCGACGACGGGTACGACGCGGCCCGCGCCGTCTGGAACGCAATGATCGATCGGCGGCCGGCGGCCATCGTGCGGCCGATCGACAGCGCAGATGTCCGCCAGGCCGTCCTCGCGGCGGTCGCCAACGGGCTGCCAGTGTCGATCCGCGGCGGCGGCCACAACGTCGCCGGTCACGCCGTGGGCGACGGGGCCCTGATGATCGACCTCTCGGGCCTCCGGGCGGTCGACGTCGATCCGGACGCGCACGTCGCACATGTCGCGGGCGGGGCCACGTGGGGCGACGTCGACCGGGCCTCCCAGGTCCACGGGCTCGCGACGCCGGGTGGCCTGATCTCCGACACGGGCGTGGGTGGGCTGACGCTGTCGGGCGGGATCGGTTGGCTCCGCTCGGCATATGGGCTCGCGATCGACAATCTCGTCGGGGCCGAGGTCGTCACCGCCGACGGCTCGATCGTCGAGGCGACGCCCGACGGCCCTGCGGCGGATCTCCTCTGGGCACTCCGCGGCGGCGGCGGCAACTTCGGCGTCGTGACGCGGTTCGACTTCGCCCTCCATCCGGTCGGCCCGACCGTCTATTTCGGCGGCCCCGTCTACGCGCTCGAGGGAGGCGCCGGCCCGATCAGCTTCTGGCGCGACTTCCTCGCCGACAAGCACGACCGGGTGGGGTCCCTCGTCGAGTTCTCGACGATCCCGGCGACCCCCGACTTCCCGACCGACGCCTGGGGACGGCGGGTGTTCACGGTCGCGGCGCTGTTTGCCGGCGACGCGGACGAGGGCGAGACGCTCCTGGCGCCGCTACGCGACCAGGGAACGCTCGTGACCGACTATTCCGGCCGGATGCCGTACACCGATGTGCAGCAGCTGTTCGACACGGTCATCCCGTTCGGTCAGCACCGCTCGTACTGGAAGAGCCGCTACCTCGCCACCCTCGACGACGCGGCGATCGATGCGATGCTGGAGCACAACGCCGCGCCGCCTTCGCCGAGCACGCTCTCGTCGATCTGGAACTTCGGCGGCGCGACGGCGCGGGTGCCGGCGAGCGCGACGGCGTTCGGGGACCGCTCGATGGCCTGGATGACGAGCTTCGACGCGATCTGGAGCGACGCCGCCGACGACGCGGCGAACATCGCCTGGACGCGTGCCGGGTGGCAGGCGATGGCGCCGTGGTCGACCGGCAACCGGATCTACCTGAACTTCCCGGGTCACGGCGAGGACGCCAGCCTGACCGAGGAGGCCTTCGGGACGGCGAACCACCGCCGCCTGCGCGAGATCAAGCGCCGCTACGATCCGGCCAACCTCTTCCGGTTCAACGCCAATATCGAGCCGGCCTGATCCAGGCCGGCGACCGTCTCCCGGAACGTGACGTTGCGGACCCGGGCCGGGCGACGCCGACCAACCTCGCCCAGCCTCGGCGAGTCCCACGCTCAGGCCCGGGATCATCGGTCGCGGCTTGCCTGCCCACGGTCACCCTGCGTACCGTTCGGACATGCACGCGCCGATGAAAGCCGCGATCCGTACGCGATACGGGTCGGTTGACCACGTCCGGGTCGTCGAGATCGAGCGACCGGTCCCCGGCGAGGGCGAGGTTCTGGTTCGCGTCCAGATGGCGTCCGTCAATCGGGCCGACCTCGACTACATCGCCCCTCGTCCGCAGTTCATTCGTGCCTTCGTCGGGATCCGCCGACCCAGGAACCCCCGGCTCGGGACCGACGTTGCGGGCACGGTTGAGGTGGTCGGTCCCGGCGCGACCCGTTTTC
>JANLYK010000345.1:0-2372 GCA_031365595.1 Chloroflexota bacterium
GGTGTCGCGCCGGCCGTCGATCTGTACGCCCTGAAGATCCTGGGCGCGTCCGGCGAGGGCGAGGTCTCGGACCTGATCCTGGCCCTCGAGTGGGCGGTCAACAACAACATGGACGTCGTGAACATGAGCCTCGGGACGCATGAGGTCTCACCGGCCCTCGCGAGCGCCGTTTCGGCGGCTTCGGCGGCGGGCGTCGTCCTCGTGGCCGCGTCCGGCAACACGGTGACGCTCCAGGAGATCCTCGGTGGTTGCCCGGTCGCCTATCCGGGCGCCTATCCCGAGGTCCTCTCGACGACGTTCACGAACCCGAACGACGCGCTGACCGGCTACTCGTGCACCGGGCCCGAGGTGGACTTCGCGTCGCCCGGCGACAACATCTTCTCGCCGGTCCCGGTCGGGACATGCATGCTGTGCTCCGACCTCGGCTATTCGGCCCAGAGCGGGACGTCGATGGCGTCGCCGCACCTGGCGGGGACCGTCGCCCTGCTGCTGAGCGCAGGAATCACCGACACCGGCGCCCCGGGCTTCGTCGATGACGTGAAGGCTCGCCTGTGCGCGACCGCCGACGTCGGCTATGGCGTCCAATCGATCTTCGGGAGCACGCCGATCCCGACATCCGACCCGCGCTACCCGAAGTACTTCGGCTGCGGCGTGATCAACGCCGAGGCTGCGGTCCTCGGCCTCGGGCCGCCGCCGCCGCCGAACAACCCGCCGAATGCGGTCGCGGACGATCTGCCGGCGACCGAGGACACTCCGACCGATCTCGTCGTGCTCGCCAATGACACCGACCCGGACGGCGACGCGCTCACCGTGACGAGCGTGACCGACCCGACCCACGGCATGGCAAGCATAAATCTGAACGGAACGATTCATTACGTCCCTGACGCGAACTATGCCGGGGACGACGACTTCGGCTACATGATCTCGGACGGTCGGGGCGGCACGGACGTCACGCCCGTCAAGGTCCGGGTCCTGGCGGCGGCCGATGCCCCGGTTGCCGTCAACGACACCGCCACGACCAACGAGGACACCGCGATCGACATCGCCGTCCTCGCTAACGACAGCGACGCCGATGGCGACCCGCTGACGGTCACCGGCGTCGGGGCGGCCCAGCGGGGCACCCCGACGATCAACGCGAACGGAACGGTCCGGTTCGTTCCAGCCGCCAACGCGGTCGGCGATGCCTCCTTCGAGTACACGATCTCGGACGGAACCGGCCGCGCCGCCAGCGCCTCGGTGTACGTCAGCCTGAACCCCGTCAACGATGCCCCGGTCGCGGTCGGCGACAGCGCGACGACCGGCCAGGGAATCCCTGTCACGATCTCCGTCCTAGCCAACGACACCGACGTCGAAGGGACCGCGCTCGCGGTCGCGAGCGTGAGCGACCCGCCCCACGGGACCGCGGTCGCGAACGCCAACGGCACGATCACGTACACGCCCGACGCCGGCTACAGCGGGCCGGACGCCTTCGGCTACAGCGCGACCGACGGATCTGCTGCCAGCAACGTCGCGACCGTGTCGATCACCGTCACGGCCGCCCCGCCGCCCAACCCGTTCCATGTCGGCGACCTCGACCGACTGGGCACGAACTCGGGCAAGACCTGGACCGCCCGCGTCACGATCCGGATCGACTCGGCGACCCATGCGGGACTGACCGGCGCCGTTGTGACCGGCACCTGGAGCAACGGCTCGAGTGGGTCGGGGACGTGCACGACGGCGACCAACGGAACGTGCTCCATCCAGAAGACCAAGCTGTCCCGCGCAACCGTCCCGAGCGTGACCTTCGCGGTGACGGACGTGACCTGGACCGGCGGCACCTACGTGTCGAGCGCCAACCACGACCCCGACGTTCCCACCGATAGCAACGGGACGACGATCGTCATCCTCCGCCCTGCGTGACCGCCTGACGGAGTTGGTCGCGCAGGGCGGCCGGCTCCGTGACGGGCAAGCGGCACGTGAAGCCGCGACAGACATACGCCGTCGGCCGACCGTCGATCGCGATCCGGTCCGCGAGCAACGGGATCGCCGACGAGTCCGGGTCGGCCGAAACGGCCACGACCAGGTCCGGTCGGCCACCGCTACGGGCTTCGCCGAGGAGCGCGCGCGTCGCCGGGTCATCGGGCGCGCCGACGATCGCGAGCTCGACGATCCCGCCGACCGCGAGCTCGGCCGCCGACAGCCAGTTGGCGAAGCCGGTCGGGTAGCGAGCGAGGAACGTTGAGACGCTCGCGAGCGCGCGATCCGCGGCCTCGCGGTAGCGCGCCTCGCCCGTGAGCGCGGCCAGCCGAACGAGGACGAGGGTGGCCATCGAGCCACCAGCCGGCGTCGCGTTGTCCTGCGGGTCCTTGGGTCGGGTGACGAGCGCCTCGTGG
>JANLYK010000385.1:0-2520 GCA_031365595.1 Chloroflexota bacterium
CGAGGGCCCGCACGCCGCCATCGGTGCCCAGATCGCGCTCCGCAACAATCTCCACCCGAAGATCGTGAACGGCATCGCCGCCCACCACCAGGAGGTGGAGTACCTCTTCATCGAGTCGCCAATCGTCCAGATCGCGGACGCCATCAGCGCCTCGCGGCCCGGTGCCCGCGGCGAGACCGGCGACGCCTACGTCAAGCGCCTCGAGGACCTCCAGGCGATCGCCGACAGCTTCCAGGGCGTCGAGCGCTCGTTTGCCGTCCAGGCCGGGCGCGAGGTCCGGATCCTCGTCCGGCCCGACGAGATCGACGACCTGGCCTCATCACGCCTGGCCCGCGACATCGTCCGCAAGATTGAGGAGCAGCTGACCTACCCGGGCCAGATCAAGGTCACGGTCATCCGCGAGACGCGCGCCGTCGAGTACGCAAAGTAAGGGTCGGGAGCGCAGTGACGGGTTGACGGCCACGTCAGCTCGGCGCACGATCCCGGAATGACGGGACGGGGACTTCACGGCCGACGGATCGCACGGTTCATGCTGCTCGCCGCGTTCGGGATCGTGCTTGTGGCGGATGCCTTCTTTCTCATGCCGCAACCCAACATCGGGCCGATGTTCGTCGAACCTCCCGGCAGCTGGGTCGGCCTGATCCCGGCAGCCGGCTTCGTTGTCCAGGCGCTCGGGCTGGCCTGGATGATCCGCATCTACCGCTCCGACCCCGAGGCGCACCCATCGCACTGGCGGTTCGATCGGCTCTGAGGCCCTGTGTACGAAACCCGCGTCAGTTGATCTGGATCGGTGATTGCTCGTCGCCATTGATGATCGGGATGGCGGCCGCGCCACGTCGGAGCGCATAGCGAGTCAGAATCGGCCGCGCGATTCGGAGCATCTCGGATGGGTCGCCTTCCACGCAGAAAATCAGGAAGGAGTTTCCACCGACCTCCGTTCCTTCCACGCCTCCACCCTCGTGCTGACGAAGGGCCTCGTCGATTGCATCGGCGACCTCGTGAAGGAACGGCAGTTCCGACGGATCGCCGAAGCCGTCGTCCGAAAGCGCGAGGCGGATGTGGAGTTCGTCTTTTGGCGGAGCCTCGTTTTCGGCATCCTTGACCTCGACCCCTTCGGTCATCCGCCCCAGTTCTGCGGCGATGAGGTCGCGGGGTCGGTCGTGTCTGTCTGCGGCTTGAAGGAGTGCGAGAAGACTGTCTCGGACGAACGCCTCCGCGACCGCCTCCGCCGTGCTGCGCTTGTACGCGATCCCGTCGATGGCGATCGAGATGTCGAGGTCCCCATACTTCTTGTCGATCCGGCCAAGGCGCGGCGTCTGGCTCTCTCGGTAGAGTCCGGCGCTGACCAACACCCACGAGAACGGCGCCCCGTCGAAGAATCTCGCTTGGGTGAGCAGCCCTGCAAGTCGGACTTCTGCGAGACGGGCGGCCTCACGAAAGTGCGGTCGTCGGAGGACGTTGGCGGTGTCGTTCAGGCCAAACGCAACGAGCGGACGCTCCGGCACTTCGTCAGTGGTGGCATTCATCAAGCGCGAGGATGCTGGCGCGTGCGCCTCAACGCAAGGGCGCGGCTGCACCCGTCCGAGCATGTAGCCGAAACAGGCGACTTCGAGCCAGGCCCGTGCGCTCTCGGCGGATCCCTCGAAGCAGCGCGACAGCCGCCGCCATCGGCCGAGTTAGGCGAACGTCGTCGGGCCGTCGATCCGGCGATCCGGCGAGTGGCGCCGCTCGAACCGCACGTCCGGTATCGTCCGTGGGTGACTGACGGACCCTCGCCCACGATCCCGGAACCAACCCGGCCCATCGGGCTGACCCGGCTCGGCAACCCTGCCAACGGCAACGCTCAGCGGCCGCCCGGCGCCGTCCGGATCCTGATGATCGGCGACCAGATCGGCAAGCCCGGCCGGGTCGCGGTCGAGCAGGTCCTGCCCGAGCTGCGCGACGAGCGCGGGATCGACTTCGTGACCGCCAACGGCGAGAACGTGGCCGGCGGGATGGGCCTGACCCCTTCGACGGCCGACGCGATGTTCGCATCGGGCGTTGACGTGATCACGAGCGGCAACCACATCTGGGACAAGCGCGAGATCTACCCGTACCTCGACGCCAACGATCGCGTCCTGCGCCCGCACAACTACGGGACGCGCGGCGTGCCGGGTCGCGGCTGGGCGGTCCATCACGCATCCGATGGGACGGAGGTCGCGGTGATCAACCTCCAGGGCCGGACGTACATGCAGCAGATCGAGAACCCGTTCACCGACGCCGACGCCCTGCTCGATGAGTCGCCCGAGCCGCTCCCGCCGGTCCGGATCGTCGACTTCCACTGCGAGCTCACGTCCGAGAAGAACGCCCTCGGGCTGCATCTCGACGGGCGCGTCAGCGCCGTCGTCGGGACCCACACCCACGTCGTGACCGGCGACGAACGGATCCTGCCCGGCGGCACCGCCTACCAGACGGACCTCGGGATGACGGGACCCGTGTGGAGCGTCATCGGCTTCGATCCCGCAACCGTGCTGCCGAGGT
>JANLYK010000398.1:0-2104 GCA_031365595.1 Chloroflexota bacterium
CTTCGTCGCCTCGGTCGGAACCGGTGGGACGATCTCGGGGACCGGCCACTATCTGCGCGCGCAGAACCCAGGGATCGTGATCGTCGGAGCCGATCCCGAGGGTTCGATCCTGTCGGGGGACACCGCCCGGCCGTACCTGACCGAGGGCGTCGGTGAGGATTTCATGCCCGGGACGCACGACCCCGCGGTGGTGGATCGCTGGGTCCGGGTCAGCGATCGCGACGCGTTCGCCGCTGCGCGCCGGCTGACCCGTGAGGAGGGAATCCTCGCGGGCGGCTCGTGCGGCACCGCCCTCGTCGCCGCACTGACGGTGGCCCGCGAGCTGACCGATGCGGGTGAGGGACCCGGCAAGGTGGTCGTCGTCCTCCTGCCCGACAGCGGCCGGAGCTACCTCTCGAAGGTCTACAACGACGAGTGGAGGCGGGTGAACGGGCTGCTCCCGACGACCGGCGGGGTCGCGCGCGTCGCCGAGCTCCTGTCGGGCCGGCACCACGGCCCGGAGCGACCGGCCGTCGTCGTCGCCCGGACGACCCAGCGCGTCGGCGAGGCGATCGCCACGCTCCAGGAGTACGGGATCTCGCAGATGCCGGTGTCCGAGGACGCCGAGGGCGACGCAGTTGCGGGGATCGTCGGGTCGATCAGCGAGCGTTCCCTTCTCGAGAAGGCCTACCGCGACCCGACGATCGTCGAGCGGACGGTCGGCGAGGTCATGGACGGGCCGCTGCCGCTGGTGGACGCGTCGGCCACCCTCGACGAGGCGTTCGCCCTCCTGAGCGCCGGGCCTGGCGGCGGCGCACCGGCCGTGGTCGCGATCCGCGGCGAGCAGCCGGCCGGCGTCGTGACGAAGCTCGACCTCCTCGAGTACCTCTCGCACCTGTCGCGCGGCTAGCCAGGCGCGTGGCGGCGCGGGCCTCCCGCGAGCACGTCCCGCCGCCGACGCCCCCGACGCCGCCGCCGCCGCCGCCGCCCAGCAAGGCCGATTCCCGATCGTTCCGCACACGCGGAACGACTTCGGGGCGCGGTGGTGCTCCCGCGAACCCGCCCCGACGCCGCCGCCCAGGGAGGCCGATTCCCGATCGTTCCGCACAAGCGGAACGACTTCGGGGCGCGACTCTCGATCAGCCCACCCTGGGGTGGTTCCGCTTGAGGTGAACGACTGCAGAATCGCCATTGTCGGCGGCCAATGTCGGCGGCCATCGTGGGCGGCCAACGTGGGCGGCCAACGTGGGCGGCCTTCCCGGGCGGCCTTCCCGGGCGGCCTTCGTCTGGCGGCGTCCGTGCGCGACGCACACGGCGATGGCTCAATCCGGTTGTGTCAGCCCGACCTCAGTGCCGTCGAGCCAGGCGGTGATTTCGCCTTGACGACGCGGATTGATGGTGTACCAGACAGCTCGACGGTCGCCGGGAACGTCGTGACGCCAGATGAGCTCGGCGGCCTCGAGCAGGCGCAGCTGGCGTGCAATCGCCGGCCGGCTCAGTCCCAGCTGGGCGGCAAGACGCGAGGGCTGCTGAGGCCGCACCGCCAGCGCAGCGATGATGCCGCGACGCGTTGGGTCCGCGAGCAGAGCGATCCCCGACCCGTTGCGCTTCGGCATCGACGAACGATGCACGGAGCCGCTCATCCGCCGCTTACGGCCGCGCCGCCAGCCAGGCCGCGCGGCGTACTCTCGCCGCCCATGGCCGCCGTCGCCCGAAGGGGATCACCGCGCTGGCCTGAACCCGTCGCGCGGAGGTGGACCCGGCGAGTGGGTGCGAGCAGGGCCTCCGTTCGCACACGGCCACCCCGCCGGTGCCGGCCGGATGACATCATTGGAGCGATGAGTCCGTCCGATCCGCCCGCTGACGCCTTCGAGACCCTCGCCGTCCACGCCGGGGCCGAGCCTGACGAGATCACGGGCGCCGTGTCGCCGCCGATCTACCAGACCTCGACCTATGCCCAGGACGGCGTCGACAAGCCCCGCCGGGGCCACGACTACGCCCGATCGATCAATCCGACGCGGGACCGACTCGAGCGGGCGGTCGCGGCCCTCGAGAAGGGCACTCACGGGATCGCGTTCGCGAGCGGCTCGGCCGCGACCGCGGCGATCGCCCAGCTGGCCGCGAG
>JANLYK010000408.1:0-19447 GCA_031365595.1 Chloroflexota bacterium
GGGACGGATGGCATCGCCGATGCAACCGCCCGAGGAGTCTCTGCTGCCCGGCGTCGCGGATCGGGTCTCCGGCGGGAAACGCGCGCAGACGGACATCGAGTCCCACCGCGGCCCCGAATGCTGCGAGCTCCTGGATGGTCGGGCGTCGCGTCCCCGCTTCGAGCCGCTCCAGCGCAGATCGTGACAGTCCGGCTTGGTGGCCGACCACTTCACGGCTGAGCCCTGCGCCGCGCCGGGTCCGGGCGAGATCGGCCCGGACGCGTGCCTCGTCCTCGTCCGCCCTCCGGATCGCGCGTCTGACGGCTGCATCGCGGCTCGTCACGCGAATATCCTGCCTCGGGCGGCTTCACTGGCACTTATCTGCCCATTCAGCGAGTCATCTGGAGGCTCGCGATTCTCCGGGGACCCCAGACGACGCGATTTGCGCCGTCCGGCCACCAAGCTGCCCGGTCCGCGGGCAGAACGGAGGTTGAGCGGGGCCCCAGCCTCCATAGCGCCCGGTCAGCGGGCAACCACCACCCCGGCTCGGGGCTCAGCCTCCATAGCGCCCGGACAGCGGGCAACCACCGGGCCGCTCAAGCGGGGCGCTCGCGGCGGCGGTTGTGACGTCGGCCCGGCCCGGCTTCCGCGACCGCAGGTTCAGGAGCCGGCGGCACGATCGGCAGAACCGTCTCGGGATCGACCATCCCGGACCGGATGATCCGCAGCAGCTCGGCGTCCAGGAGTGGATCCGTCTCCAGTTGGCGGTACGCGGCCAGCCGACGATTCACCTCGTCGGTCGCGCGCTCGTCGATCTCCTTCGCGCCGGCTCGCGTCCACGCCTCGCGGTTGTCGCGGTCGATCAGGGTCGACGGCAGGAAGAGTTCGGTCGGCCAATGCTCGGTCGTGTGCGGCGCCATGATCAGGTGCTGGTCGGCCATCAGGTGGTCAACCAGTTCGTGGACCGGCAGGTCGTTCAGCTCGCGGACCTCGCGGACGAAGTGGAGGACCTGGCCGCACATCGCGTCGTCGAAGACGAGCTTGGGCAGCGAGAAGACGAGCAGGAAGTCGAGCATCCCCGGGCCGGACACCGAGTTCACCCCGGCGAGCGCCGCCAGCAGGGCACTTCCGAACGTCTCCGCCCCGGCCTGGGCGTCGAGCGTCTTGGCATCGGACAGGGCCATGTACGACTGGGTCGGCAAACCCAGGGACTTCGCGACCGCAACGTACGCGACGTCGAGCTGGAGCGCCTCCACCGCGGCCATCGGCGAGGAGGCGATCTTCATGTGGAACGTTGCCGGCGCCCCGCCGAACAGGACCGGGGCGCCCGGGCGGATCACCTGGGCCATCGTGATCCCGGCGAGGACATCGATCGTGTGGAACACCGTCGCCCCGATCAGGGTCACCGGTGCGATCAGGCCCATCAGCGTGACCGGCACGATCTCGACCGGAATGCCGGCCTCGACGCAATCGATCAGGTTCTGGCACGAGTCCTCGGAGTACCGGAAGTTGCCGGTGGCGGTGATCGTGAAGATCGACATGGGGCGGGCACGCAGGTCGTCGGCGCCCTCGCGGAACAGCTCCATCATCTCGGCCATCCGCGGCACGCCGTGCTCGGTGAACGCGCCCGACACGACCGGTTTCGTCGAGTTCGTCAGGCACAGGTAGAGCCGCCAGGCATCCGACACCTGGGGTTCGAGGTCGCCGGTCGAGAAGGCCGTCGCAAGGTACGGGATGTTCGGCAGCCCGTCGCCGAGCCGGATGTACTCGGCGAAATCGAGCGAGGTCGCCTGACGCGCCTCGCCGGTCCGGTGGTCGAGCATCTTGAGGCCGCTCGAGCCCGGGATGAAGTGGACCCGGTCGCCGCCGATATCGGCCCGTTCTTCGCCCGCCCGGTCGAACAGCCGGAACGACGCCGGCGCGCCCGCGATCGCGGCCTCGACGATGTCGCGCGGGAAGAGGATCCGGCCGTCCGCTCGCTCAGGGCAGCCGGCCGCGACCAGGCGCCGCCCCATCTCGGGTCCGCGGATCTCGAACCCGTGCTCGGCCAGGACGCGCTTCGCCTCGTCGACGATCCGCCCGATCTGCTCGGGCTCGAGGATGTTCAGGCCGGGTCGCATCGTCGGTCCATCATGCCCGACCGATGGTGCCGCGTCCGGGGCGTCCATCGGGCCGCGGTTGCACGGCGTGGCGCGGTCCGAGGGACGCCCGAGGCGATGCCCGGCTGAGCCGGACGTTGGGCTCAGCTGCCGATGACGGTGACCGTGCCCTTCATGCCTGCCTCGTAGTGGCCCGGCTCATGACACGCGAACGCGTACGGGCCGGCGCCCTTGAAGGTGTAGTCGACCGCGTGGGTCGATCCAGCGTCGAGCGCATCCTTCTCGACCACGATCGTGCCGTCGACCTCGTCGGCGGCCACCTTGTCGGCCGGGCCGACCTGGATCTCATGGACGGCCGTCCCCGAGTTCGTCACCACGAAGCGGACGGCCTCGCCGTCCCGGACCTCGATGTCGGCGGGAAGGAATGCCAGCTTGTCCGTCATGTCGAGATGGACGAGGCGCGGATTGACCGCTGTTCCGATGGTCGGCGCGCCCGGCCCGACCAGCTGGATGTAGCCGGCCATGCCGTGCTCGAAGTGGCCCGGGGCGTGACAGGCGAAGCCAAACGGCCCGGTGCCGTCGAACGTGAAGGTCAGGTCCGCGCTCGCGCCGCCCGCGATGTCTGCGACTTCCGGCGTGCCCTCGGTGTCCGCGAATGCATCGGTCAGCGGGCCGATCATGAACTCGTGGACGGCCGTGCCGGTGTTGTGGATCCGGAAGGTGACCGTCTCGCCGACGGCCGCCTGGACGAAGCCGGGCGTGAAGTTCAGCTTGTCGTCCGCGGCGAGTTCGACGATCCGAGGTTGGGCGACCGTGCCGGGCGTGAACGTCGGGGCCGGCTCAGATGGGACCGACGGCGTCGGGGATGCCGACGGACTGGCGGGGACCGGCGTCGTCGAAGCTGACGGGCTGGGAGCCCCCGCCGACGATGTCGGGGCATAGGTGAAGCCAGGACTCGCCGGGGCGGACGTGCAGGCGGCGACGAGAAGGACGACGGCAGCCGCGAGGGCGGCCGGCCTCCTTGCGTCGCGGAAGTGGCGGTTCATTTGGCTGTCCTCTGCTGTCAGGCGCCGGCAGGTGCCCGCGTCCATCGGCGGATCTTGGTCCGTCCACGGTTCGTTGGGAGGATGCCGGGAGGCTCACAGTGATGGGCCGTTCGGCCCCCGCCGATCCTCGATTCCGTCGGACACGGTCCGTCCGACCTGCTCGCGCGCGCCGTGCGTCCCGTCATCGGTCGGCACGGCCGTGTCGAGGTCGAGCGAGCGGAGAGCAGGCACGAGCAAGGCCGTCGCCGCAACGACGCCGAGGGTCAGGAATCCGCCGCCGATCACGCTGGGCACCGTGCCGAAGACGCGGGCCGCGACGCCGCTCTCGAACGCCCCGAGCTCGTTCGACGCGCCGATGAACACCCAGTTCACTGATGCGACCCGGCCCCGGATCCGTTCCGGCGACATCACCCGCAGGATCGTGTTGCGAATGATCATGCTGATCCCGTCGGTCACGCCGGCGAAGAACAGCGCAAGGAGCGAAACGGCGAACACCGTTGACGCGCCGAACACGATCATGCTCAGCCCGAACCCGGCCACGGCCACGAGGAGCGTCCGGCCCGCGCGGCGACCCGGTGGCCGGCGGGTCGCGACGACCATGACCAGCAGCGCCCCGACCGACGGCGCCGTCCGGAGCACGCCCAGCCCGACCGGACCGACGAACAGGATGTCGGCGGCGAAGATCGGGAGGAGGGCGATCGCGCCGCCGAAGAAGACCGCAAACAGGTCGAGCGCCATCGAGCCGACCAAGATCGGCGTCCGGGCCACGTAGCGGATCCCGCCGAGGAGGCTCTGGAGCACGGGCTCGCCCGGGATCTGCTCCGGAATGGGCTTGCGACCGATCAGGGCCAGCGCACCCGTGGACACGGCGAGCAGCACCGCGATCCCGGCGTACGTTGCCGCGACGCCGACGATTGAGATCGCGATCCCGCCGATGGCCGGTCCCGCGATCGAGCCGCCGAGGCTCACACTGCTCAGGAACGAGATCCCCCGGGCGGCCTCGTCGCGCGGCACGACCTGCGCCTCGAGCGCAGTCTGAGCGGGGCGCTCGAAGCCGCTTGCAATGCCGGTCACGAAGATGACCGCGAGGATCCCGAGCAGCGCGGGCGAACCGCCGGCCGAGAGCAGGGCAAGCGCGATGGCACATGTGGTGACGATTGCGCTTGCGACGACGACGATCGAACGCCGGTCGCGGCGGTCCGCGAGGTGGCCGCCGAACAGGGCGAGCGATAGCGCCGGGATTGCCTCGATGAGACCGAGCCAGCCAAGCGCCAGCGGGTCGCGCGTGATGTCGTACGTCTGGTAGGCGACAACGGTCACGAGGGCGCTCATCGCCAGCGAGTTCGTGACGCGGGCGCCGAGAAGCGCCCGGAATTCAGCCAGAGCAAGGAGGCGACGGATCGGGCTCACGGACGCGTCCAGGCGCCTGCCAGCCGCGCCGCCGGGTTCGCGATCCGGCGCGCTCACCGCCCGATCAGGCGGACGGGGGAGCGGCCTCGACTCCGGCCGGGGCCGGGAGCGCCGGCGCCTCCTCGAGTGGGCCGAGGCCGTGCAGCTCGACGAGGACGGTCCGGCCGCCGCGAGGGCCCTGCTGGTCGGTGGCGAAGCGGGCCTGGCCGGCGAGCGTCCGGCCGTCTCGTGTCCGGCCGACCATCACGCCCTCGGTCGAACCGTGGCCGGTCTTCATCAGGACCCGGGCCGACCACTGCTCCTTGCCCTCGTCGTCTTCCCAGAGATCAATCGTGCAACTCCCGATCGGAATCTCACCGAGCGTGACCTGGAGCAACTCGAAGCGGCGGTGCCTGCGAACCATCGACCCCACGGTAGCACCGACGGGGTCAGGAGCCCCGAAGCCTCGACGAACTTGACTCGTCAGGCCGCCGCGCGGGGCGCCGATGACGGTCGCTCGGGCGTGCGGAACCAGCGCCAGTACAGGCTCGTCGCGACCGAGTACAGCGCGATGATCGTGACGAAGTTGACCGCGTAGCCGGTCTCGAACCCGGCGATCGCCTGCCACGCCGAGTACCACGCCCCGCCGACCACCCAGCCGATCTGCCAGAGGACCGTCATCGCGGCAGCTAGCGTCGCTCGCTCGGTCGGCGTGACCTGCTCCATCGCGAATGCGCTGAAGATCGGGTTGCCGGCGTTCATCAGCGAGTTCCGGACAGCCATCGCGATCACGACGAGCCAGATCACCGGCGCGAATCCGAGGACGACGAGGAACGGGATGCTCGCCGCCTGGACGATCACGACCGACGTGATCTGGCCGTACCTGCGGGCCAGCCGCGGCTGGGCCAGGATGGCGGCCACCGTGCCCAGGCTGGTGAACGCGAACACGGCGTTGAGCGACGTCAGGTCCAGGCCGAATTTGTGCTGAACGAAGATGTTCAGGAACGGGATCACCTGACCGGCACCCATCGCGATCAGGAAGCCCGGAAACACGAGCTTGGCAAAGCGACCCCGGTTGCGGACGACGAGGCCGAAGCGGGCCTTCGACCGGCCCGGATCGAGTGGGAACGCGGCAGGCTCGCCGTGGACCGCGCTGCGCGCCCGGGCGATGACCGCCGGCCGGTCGTCCGACAGGCGGACGACGATCGCGAGTGAGGCGAGCAGCAGGACCGCCATCACGACCAGGATGACCCGGTACGTACCCGGGCCCGCCGGGTCGAGCCCGAGCAGGGACGCGATCGCCCGCGCCCCGACGGCGCCGAGGATCGCCGCCACGATGTTCGTCGCGTTCTGGATCGCGAACTGGAGCGCGAACAGCTCGTTCCGATGTTCGCGCTCGCTGTGTTCGGTCAGGAACGGCGCCTGGACCACCTGGGCCGACTGCTGGCCGATCGACCAGAGCGAAGCGAACAGCACGATCAAGGGCAGGGACTGGGTCCAGAGCAGCCCGCCCAGGGCGACGATCGCGACCACGATCCCCGCGCCGATGATCGCCCGCCGCCCGAACCGGTCCGACGCCGCGCTCGCCGGGAAGGCCACGATGGCACCCGCCGTCGAGGCGATCGTCGCAACGACCCCGATCGTCGAGTTCGACAGGCCGAGAGAGGCGAGGTAGAGGTTGAAGTCGATCCAATAGAGGCTGAGCGCCGCACCGGCGACGGCTGTCGTCAGCAGGAACAGGCGGGCGTCGCGCTGGAACCGGCCGATCCGGGCGAAGGGCCCCGGCAGCGTGCGCATCGCGATCCTTCTCGCTCGGGCGTTCGCGGGCAGACGAGGTCCGGTCTGCGGCGATCAGGGGGACGAGGATCCGGAGTCGGGCTCGAAGCGGCGTTCTCAACCTCGCGCTTGTCTCGCTCATCGAAGACTACCAATATTGGAGTCGCCCGAACGGATCAGGTCCAGTCGGCCACGTGCTCGACCGCGCGAAGGGCCAGCCAGACCTCGGCCAGGTCCGCGCTGGACGACAGGCTCCGTCCGCTGAGCGACTCGAAGCGGCGGAGCCGGTATGCGAGCGTGTTCGGATGGATGCCCAGGGCGAACGCCACGGAGTCCGTGTGGCGGTCGCGCTCCATCCAGGTCCGGACCGTGGTCAGCAGATCGCTCCGGTGGCGGCGGTCGTACGCACGGACGGTGCCGAGAACCTCGTCGGTCAGGGCGCGCAGCGTGGCCGGGTCGTCGGCCAGCCAACGTCCTGCGGCATCGGTTCCGAACTGGATCAACCCGCCGCCCGCATCCTCGGCGCGCGAGGCCGCCCACAGCGCCTCGCGGCGCGGGATGTCCAGAGCGGCGCCGGCGTCGAAGGGCCGGCTGGCGCCGGCGCTGATCCCAGCCTGGGCCTCGAGCAGGCCCCGCACCTCCCGGTCGTCGGGCGCGAGGACCAGCGTCTGCTGCTCCTGGCGGAGCACGAGGTGGGCAAGGCCGGCGCCAGCGAGGCGTCCGAGGATCGATTCATCGTCGCCTTCACCGCGCAGCACCACCAGCTGGAGGGACCGGCCCGTGTCGAAGCCGAGCCGAGCCAGCCGCCGCCGCGCGGTCGTCTCGTCGAAGACGCCCCCAAGCAGCTCCGCGAACGTCTCGGCGCCCTCGCGCCGGACCATCTCCTGCTCGTGCCGGACGATCGTGAGCTCGAGGGCGGCCACCATGGCGATGTGCTGGACCACCGCGAGGCCGGCGGCGGCGACACCCGGGCGCCGGACGGCCAGCAGGAAGCCGGCCGGACCGCCCCGCGCCGAGACCGGGAGAACGTAGCCGCCGGAGATCGTGGGCGGGCCGTCCGGGGTGGCCGGGATCAGGCTCGCCAGGTCCGCTGGCGGCGTGGCGACGCCGGCGAGCAGCGGACCGCAGTCGGCTGTGCAGAGGTACAGTGCGAACCCCGAGAGCGACTCCAGACGGGCGAAGATCTCGGGAATCTCGAGGCCCTCCGCGGTCAGCCAGCGGAGCGATCCGAAGACCTGCAGCTGGGCGCTCAGGCTGTCGCCGATGTCGGCCTGGACGGCTGCGGCGACCGCCTGGGCGATCGCGATGAACGGCACTGGAAGCGGCACCTCCAGGATCGGGAAGCCCCGTTTCTCCGCGGCAGCGAGGAACGAGGCGTGGAGCGGCGGGACGTGGAGCCGGGCCGAGAGCGCGAGTCCCGCCACGCCGGCGTCGTCGAGCCGCTCGAGATACGCCCGCTGCGCGTCGGCGGAGTGCGGGACGCCGATACCGGTGGTCATGATCAGCTCCGATCCGAGCAGCCACGGCGTTGGATCGTCGAGCTCGCTGACGTGTGCCCAGGCAACCCTCCGGTCGAGCCCCGCCGCTCCTGCGACGACCCGAAGCTGGAGCGCCGGGGAACGCAGCAGGTCCTCGACCGTCAGGCTCCTGGCGGCAGGCGCCACCGTCTCGGAATTGGTCATGTCCACAACTCTAGCGGCGGAATCCCGTGAACGACACGATTGCAGGCAGGCTCGTCCGCCGCCACGCTACGCAGTCCAGGGGTTAGCCGAATGGAGGAGTAGGTCCATGGCACTGGCAACGACGGCGAATCCGCCCGTCGAAGCGGGGATCCAGGGGATCGAGGTCCGGTCGATCGACTACGTGCCCAGGTCCGAGCGCCACGGCAAGGTCTGGCACCAGGGTCCGTTCTGGTTCCTCGGCAACTTCCAGTTCTTCACGATCACGATCGGGTTCGTCGGCATCGGGCTGGGGCTGTCGGTCGTGGACACGATCGTCGCGGGCTCTCTCGGCATTCTGTTCGGCACGTTGTTCATGGCGTTCCACGCCACCCAGGGGCCACACCTCGGGCTGCCCCAGATGATCCAGTCGAGGGCCCAGCTGGGCTACAGCGGGGTGTTCGTCGCGCTGATCGGCGCGTTCGTGACATACCTGCTGTTCAACGTCGTGGACGTGATCCTGCTCGGCGGGGGCCTCAACGGGATCTTCGGCTGGGACCCGACGCTCGTCGTGATCGGTACGACGGTCATTGCGACGGCACTGGCGATCTACGGCCACGACCTGATCCACCGTGTGTTCCGACTGCTGTTCATCGTGTCGCTGCCGTTCTATGTGATCCTGACCCTCGCGATCCTCACCGGACAGGCGGGCGGCGGCCCCCTGCCGGCGGGCGAGTTCAGCTGGCCGGCGTGGGTCGCGATGTTCATCGCCGCAGCCGCCTACAACATCACGTACGCCCCATATGTATCCGACTACTCGCGCTACCTGCCACGCGAAACGCCATCCGCCCCGATCGTCCTGTCGGTGTTCGCCGGTGCATCGGGAGCCGCGATCTGGCTGATCTCGCTGGGCGCCTGGCTGGCTGCGAGCCTCGGCGCCACGGACGGCCTCGTCGCCCTGCGCGACGGCGGCAACAACGTGTTCAACCCGCTCGGAACGATCCTCGCGGTCCTGTCCGTCCTCGTCCTGATCGCGACGATGGGGATCAACGCCTACGGCGGCACGCTGTCGGTCATCACCGCGATCGACTCGGTCCGGAAGGTCACCCCGACGCGCACGATCCGCATCTGGACCACGGTCGCGCTGGCCGTGGTGTGGGCGGGCGCCGGGCTGGCCTTCGGCGGCGACGCCGTGTCGGCGCTGTTCAACAGCCTGATCCTGATGCTCTACCTGCTCGTGCCGTGGACGGCGATCAACCTGGTGGACTACTTCTTCGTCCGACGCGGGCGCTACGCGATCGTCGATTTCTTCCGGCCGGACGGGATCTACGGCCGGTGGGGCCGGCGCGGCCTGACGGCATTCGTGGTCGGGCTGCTGGCGATGGCGCCCTTCTTCGTGGTGCCCGGCGTGTTCACCGGCCCGGCCGCGAGCGCGCTGGGCGGCGTCGACATCTCGTCGATCGTGGGCCTTCTCGTCTCGGGCGTCGTCTACTTCGTCGTCACTCGCGACCTCGACCTGGCGGGGGAGGCGGCGGCGATCGACGCCAGCGAGCGGACGATCGCAGCCGAGATGCCGTGACCGACCCGCGCGATGCCGTCCTGGGCGCCGCCGCCGACCTGGTGTCGGCGTTCGGCGCCCACGACGCAGATCGTTACTTCGGCTCGTTCGCCCCTGAGGCGACGTTCGTCTTCCATACGTCGCCGCGCTACCTGCGATCGCGTGCGGAGTACGAGGCTGAGTGGCGAGCGTGGGAGGCCGACGGGTTCCACGTGCTCGGCTGCGAGTCGATCGGGCCCGAGGTCACGCCGATCTCGGACGGGGTCGCCGTCCTCGTCCACCAGGTCAGGACGCGGGTCCGGGACGCCGACGGGGAACACCACCTGGCAGAGCGCGAGACCATCGTCTTCCGACTCGAGGCGAACGGGCGCTGGCTCGGTGTCCACGAGCACCTGTCCGCGGAGCCATGAGCGATCGACCGGATCCGACGCCGCTCGACGAAGCGCATCGCAGCCGCCCCGAGCGGCCCGGCACGCCGCCGGGGCCGGACCCCATCGGCTCGCCCGGACGGCCCATCGGGCCGCCCGACGCCCTCGTGGTCCCCCGGTTCGCCGGCCCGGACACGTTCGCCCGGCTGCCGCGCCTGGCGGACGTCGGGTCGGCCGCGGTGGCCGTCGTCGGCATCCCGTTCGACAGCGGCGTCTCGTATCGGAGCGGCGCCCGGTTCGGCCCGGCCGCGATCCGGGCCGGCTCGAAGCTCCTGCGGCCCTACCATCCCGATCTCGATGTCGAGCCGTGGCGGCGGCACCAGGTCGCCGACGCCGGCGACATCGCCTGCAATCCATTCGCCATCGTGGAGGCGATCCAGACGATCGAGGCGGCAGCCCGTGACCTGGCCGATCGGGCGAACCGGCTCGTCGCGCTCGGCGGCGACCACACGATCGCGTTGCCCCTCCTGCGCGCGCTGCATCATCGGCGGGGCCCGGTGGCGCTCGTTCACTTCGACGCTCACCTCGACACCTGGGACACCTACTTCGGCGCGCCGTACACCCACGGCACCCCGTTCCGGCGAGCCTTCGAGGAGGGACTGCTGGCCCGGGAGCGCTCGATCCACGTCGGGATCCGCGGGCCGCTGTACTCGACCGAGGACCTCGCCGCCGACTCCGGCATGGGGTTCGCCGTCGTATCGACCCGGGACGTCGCCCGGCTTGGCACGGACGACACGATCGCCCGGATCCGCGAGCGGGTCGGCGACCTGCCCGTCTACCTGAGCGTGGACATCGACGTCCTGGACCCGGCCCACGCGCCGGGCACCGGGACGCCCGAGCCCGGCGGGCTGACGACCCGCGAGCTCCAGGAGATCCTGCGAGGCCTCGACGGCCTCGACCTGGCGGGGGCCGACGTGGTGGAGGTCGCTCCCGCCTATGACCATGCCGAGCTGACGGCATTGGCGGCTGCCAACGTGGCCTACGAGTTCCTGGGCCTGTTCGCTCGGCAAGCCGACGGATGACGGGCGGCAGCCCGTTGGCCGGGCGCGGAACGTCCCCGGTCAGCTCGATCGCCGAGGCGGTCGCAGCGGGACGGACGCGGGCGACAGACCTGGTCGCCGAGGCGCTCCGCCGGATCGAGCGCGACGACGCCACGCTCGGCGCCGTCGTCGGCCTGCGCGTGGAGGAGGCGCTCCGCGAGGCCTCGCAGCTCGACCGGGCGGTCGCCGAGGGCGAGCGGATGGGGCCGCTGGCCGGCGTGCCGGTGCTCGTCAAGGACCTCGAGGACGTAGCCGGGATGCGCACGACGCACGGCTCGCTGCTGTTCGCCGATGCGCCGCCGGCCATCGCGGACGCGCTGATCCCCGCCCGGCTCAGAAAGGCCGGCGCGATCATCGTCGGCAAGGCCAACCTGCCGGAGTTCGCGACCGAGGGCTATACGGCCAACCGGCTGTTCGGGGTCACGCGCAACCCGTGGGACCCGGAGCGTTCGCCGGGCGGCTCCAGCGGCGGATCCGCGGCAGCGATGGCCGCCGGGATGGTGCCCTTCGCGACCGCGACCGACGGTGGCGGCTCGATCCGGATCCCGGCGGCGCTGTGCGGCCTGGTCGGGATCAAGCCGACTCTCGGCCTGGTGCCCCGCCATCCTGCCCCGGACTGGATCGACTTCAGCACGGCCGGGCCGTTCGCGACCTCGGTCCGTGACCTGCGCCGGCTGCTCGCGGTCGAGGCCGGGCCGGCGCCCGGC
The DNA here is from genome assembly GCA_031365595.1 of Chloroflexota bacterium. Classification (GTDB taxonomy): domain Bacteria; phylum Chloroflexota; class Limnocylindria; order Limnocylindrales; family CSP1-4; genus CF-46. The sequence goes on from JANLYK010000408.1 coordinate 11,681, forward strand.
GATCCGAGCGGCCTGCCGGAGCTCGGGTCCTGGCGGCCGGTCGCGCCGCCGCGGCGGCTCCTGGCGGCCCACCGCACGAGCGACCTCGGGCCACTTCCGGCCGGGGTCGCGCGCACCTTCGAGGCGGCGGTCGCCGCTCTCGCCGACGTCCTCGGTCTCGAAGTCGAGTGGCTCGACCAGCGCGGGTTCTTCACGGAGGGCGACCCGGACATCGACTGGTTCACGCTCGCGGCCGCCGAGCACGTCGCGTCGCTCGGCCGACAGCGCGTCATCGCCGGGCTCGAGCGGATGCATCCGGGCGCGCGGGCATTCCTGGAGCTCGGCCTCGCGATCGGCGTCGACGAGTACCTCGCCGCGCGCCGGCGGCGCTTCGGTTACGTCCGCCGCCTCGACGAGCTCCTGGGCGCGTCGGACGTGCTCCTGACGCCGACGGTCGCCCACGAGGGCTGGTTCGCGGACGGGCGCCTGACGGCGGACGGTCGCCCTGGTGCCCTTCCGCCCGACGTGTACTCGACCGCCCTCCAGAACGTGACCGGCCACCCGGCGATCACGCTCCCGGCTGGCCGGTCGGACAACGGCCTGCCGTTCGGGCTGCAGGTCACCGGCCCGCGATTCGGCGATGCCGCGCTGCTCGATCTGGCCGAGCGCTGGGAGGCGGCCCATCCCTGGCCGGCAGTTGCGCCGGGTTACGCGCCCTTTCCCGCGGAGCTCGACTGAACGAGTGCCATCCCGGTGATGCATGGCGGGGCGCGGCCATGGCTGATGGGGACGTGGAGCGGGAGACGGGGTTCGAACCCGCGACATTCAGCTTGGGAAGCTGACACTCTGCCAACTGAGTTACTCCCGCTCGGGAGGCTCCGAAGTCTAGCGTCGGCCGGCGCGACCATCAACACTCGGGCAGCTCGGCAGCGTCGACCGAATCATCCGGAATCGGGGAAGGTCGTCTCCTTGACCAGCCGGCCCGTCCGGTCGAACGTGCGCCACGGCCCGACCTGCCGGCCGCGGTCGAAGGCGCCGGTCCGCATCAAGCTCCCGTCGCGTCGATACCAGACCCAGTCGCCATGCATCGCGCCGTCCAGGATGGATCCGGCGAGCTTGACCTTGCCGTTGTCGTAGTGCTCGGTGGAGTCGGTCGGAACCGGTTCGCCCGGCACGGCGTCATTCGTCATCGGCCCGAGTATGACGCCCGCGGTCTGAAGGCGAGTGCCTTGGTATTCTCCGGGCGATCGTCTCTGCTCGGGGCCTGCATGCTTCGTCGCCCGAACTCCCCTCGTCGCCGTTCGCCGCTGCTGGGCGCGCTCGCGATCGCCGGCCTGGCGATCGTCCTGGTCGGCTGTGACGCGTCGATCGCCCGGTCCACTCCACGCCCGAGTCGCCTGGTCGCGACCCCCGAGCCACGCCCGACCGCCACGCCGACCGAGATCGACGAGGCGCCCACGCCCCGGCCTGTCCCGTCCGGGGAACTCGACCTGATCGGCGCCGCCGACGCCCTCGCGGACCTCGACTCGTACCGCGTCTCGGTCGTGAGCCGCGGGCTCGTGCCGGCCGCGACCGCGGATGGCGAGGTGACGATGACCTCGACGCTCGTTCAGGGGGCGGACCCGGCTGCCGCGTTCACGATGACCGGGGTCGACGGGCTCGAGGGCGGCAGGCTCCAGGCGATCGTGATCGGCGAGGAAGGGTGGCTGAAATCGGGCAGCGGCAGCTGGCTCAGGAGTCCGGGCGGCGCCGCCGACTTCGACGCGGCGTTCACGACGTTGTCGCCGATCGGCCTCGTCGGCGGGTTCGAAGGCCTCGCCGTGGCGATCAACCGGGTCGGCGAGGAGCGCAAGAACGGCGTGCCGGCCATCCACTACGTGTCGCAGGACGGCGACGAGGCGGCCTCCGCGGCGGGGTTGACCCACGGGATCACGAATCTGTGGCTCGCGACCGATGGCGGCTACCTGCTCGGGCTGGCGATCGAGGGAACCTGGGACCTCGACGGCACGCCGACACGGATCCGCCTGACGATCGACGTGACCAACGTGAACGATCCCGCCAATCGCGTTTCGGCTCCGGCCTGAGGCGCCCCGGTCCCGCGCATCGAGGGGCGTGATCGTTACGCGGCAGTAACGGGCCGTGCAAAGGGTCCCTGCTATCGTGCGGCGGTGGACCTGACGCCCCCGCAGATCGCGGGCCCTTCGATCGATCGCCCGGAGACGGGACCGCTCGAGGCGACGTGGCTCGGGCGACGCGGCTACCGCGGGATCTGGGCGCTCCAGAAGGAGCTCGCGGGCGCACGCGCGTCGGGCGCGATGGGCGACCAGCTGCTCCTCGTCGAGCATGAGGCGGTCCTCACCCTTGGCCGTCATGCCCACGACAGCCACGTCCGGGCCACGGCCGACGAGCTGGCCAGGCGGGGGATCGAGCTGATCCGTGTCGAGCGCGGCGGCGAGGTCACGTATCACGGCCCCGGCCAGCTCGTCGCCTACCCGATCATCGCCCTCTCCCGGCGCGGGTTGCTCGTCCGGCCGCTGGTCCGCGCGCTCGAGACGGCGATGGTCGAGACGTGCGCCGAGTTCGGTGTGGCGGCCGCCCGGCGCGACGGCCACCCGGGTTCATGGATCGATCCCGAGGGCCCGGAGCCACGCAAGATCGGCGCCCTCGGGATCCGGGTCGAGCGTGGCGTGAGCTACCACGGCATCGCCCTGAACGTCGATCCGGACCTGTCCGACTTCGAACTGATCGACGCCTGCGGCCTGCCCGACACGGTGTCGACCTCGATCGCCGTCGAGGCCGGCTGGCAGTCGCGAGCGCCCTCGACTGCCACGGCCGAGCGGACCGCGACGGTCGAGCGCGCCGCCGGGATCCTCGCCCGCGCCTTCGCCCGCGCCATCGACGTCCGACTCGCGGGATTCGGGTACGCCCCGGACGTCGCGCCCGCGGCTGCGCATGATCCCGGGCCGGACCGCGCCCTCGCGGCGGCGCGCTGAGGTGGCGGCGGGCCTGTTCGAGCTGCGCAAGGACGCGATCACCGGCTGGTGGGTCGCGACAGTCGTCGATCGTGCATTTCACCGCGATCGATTCGCCCGGGCCGCCGACCAGATCGACGATGGCGGCGACTGCCAGAACTGCCGGCTGCCGGCCGGCGACGGCGTCCGGCTGCGCACGCTCAAGGACTTCGCCTTCCACGTCGTCGGCACCGACGAGCAGTCGCGAGCACTGGACGAGAGCGTGGCCCAGGTCTCGCTGCAGGACGCCCGGGCGAGCGGCAGCTGGCGGACGATCGTCGCCCCGCCCGGCGAGCACCGGCCGCTCCACGCCGTCGGCATCGACACGATCGTCGCCCTGCTGAATGGCGCGCGTGCCGCCCTGGCTGACGCGCGAGCCACCGGCCAGACGGACCATCTCGTGGTCGTCCAGAACTGGGGCGGCCAGGCCGGAGCGCGGACCAACCACCTGTGCCTCGACCTGTACGACCTGCCCCAGATCCCGCATCGGATCGCCGAGGAGCTCGGCGGCGCCGCCCGGTTCGTGATCCGCGAGGGCCAGTGCCCGTGGTGCCGCCTCGTCCACGACGAGCCCAATCGGCCCGAGCGTCTCGTCTGGCAGGACCGCGACACGGTTGCCTTCGCCCCGTTCGCCTCGCGCTCGCCATTCGAGGTCTGGATCGTGCCCCGCCGACACGAGGCGGACTTCGGGCGGATCGGCGACACGGACATTGCGTCCAGCGCCGAGGCGCTCCGCCAGGTCCTCGCCGCCCTGTCGGTCACCCTCGACGGACCGCCCTACAACCTCGTGCTCCATACAGCTCCGTTGCGCGAGCAGGTCGATGCCACGTACCACTGGCACTGGGAGATCCACCCGCGTCTGCGCGAGATCGCCGGGCTCGAGCTCGGGACCGGTCTGCCGGTCAACCCGGTGTCCCCCGAAGAGGCGGTCGAGGAGCTCCTGAACCGAACCCGACGGCTGGGCGCCGCCGCAGTCGAGGCATCGGGCTGATGTTCGGCACGCCGCTGGGAGGACGGCGTCACACATCGGTCGTACACCTCGTCTCTGGGCCAGGGTGTGGACGGCGAGCCCAATCGCCGACGCTCCCGGCTGGATCACCCACGGAGGCTGCATGGTCGGCGCGCTCGACACCCGGATCGGCATCGGCCGGGGATTCGGTCGGGCCGCGTCCGTGAGCGGCGCGTGGCAGCAGGACGCCGCGGCCGGCTTCGTTGAGGACCTGTTCGCCGCTCATCACAACGAGATCTACGCGTACCTGATCCGGATGCTGCGCGACCCCGAGCTGGCCGCCGATCTGACGCAGGACGCGTTCATCAAGGCCTACCGCAACTACAACGTCCTCGAGAAGCCCGAGAACGCACGGGCCTGGCTGTACCAGATCGCCCACCGCGTCGCACTCGACCACATCCGCCGCCAGAAGATCGTCCGGTTCCTGCCGTGGACCGGCGAGAGCCACGGGGCCGCGCCCTCGACGGAGCGCCTCGTCATGGACGCACACCTGTCCGGCGACCTCCAGCGGGCTCTGGCGAAGATCCCCGAGCGCCAGCGCGCCGCGCTCCTGCTCGCGGAGATCCACGATCTGACCGGCCTCGAGCTGGCCGCAGCTCTCGGGGTGAGCCATGTCGCCGCCCGGGCCCTCTTGACCCGTGCCCGCGAGAGCCTCCGCCAGGCGCTGGCCGCGGAGCGCAAGGTCGACGCCGATGCCGAGGCCGAGGCGGATGCCGCGGCGGCTGCCGGCGATCGGCGCTCCGGGGCGGCCCGATGACCTCCCCTCGCAGCCGCGCCCGGCGCCCCGACGACTGGCCATCGAGCCACGTCCGCGCCCGGACCGACCTGTCGGACCGACTGGATGCGCCGCTCGAGCCGGCCGAGGCCGAGTGGCTGGACACGCATCTCGCGGCCTGCCCCGTCTGCACGGACACGGCAGCGGCCTACGCCGCACAGCGACTCGAGCTGCACGCCCTGCGCGATCTGACCCCCGAGCCGCCGCGGGACCTCTGGGCGCGCACGGCGGCGGCCATCGAATCGGAGTCCAGGTTCCGCGATGCCGGCCGACGTTCGTTCGGTCGACGCCGGGCCTCCCTCGCCCCCTTCGCCCTTCTCGGGACGGCCGTCGCCGTTGCCGTCATCGTCGGAACGCTGAGCTCCTCCCGGCGGCCCGGTGGTGACGGCACGGCGACGCCGACAGGTGACGTCGCGATCGCCTCTGCTCCGGGTGGATCGGTTGCATCCGCGGTCCCGGGAGCCACCCCGGTGGCGGTTGCCCAGCGCGTCGAGTGGCTCAGCCGCAGCTCGGACGGCGAGTTCCGGATCCAGATCGCCAACGTGGACGAGGTCTGTCCGCCGGAGGCTGTCGTGCCCTGCGACACCGCGGCGCCTGTCGAGAATGTTGATGTGTCGCTCGGCCGGAACCTCGCCAGCGCGTTCGGCTCGGAGCATTCGGACACGCTGATCGTCTTCAACAACCCCGACGTCGGCGACCCGGGCAGTGTCCGTGTCGTCCCACTGGCGACCGACAGCGGCGCCTCGCCGAGTCCGACGCCCTCGCCGTCCGCGACAGTCTCGCCGACCACGTCGCCGACGCCGGTCGCGACTCCGACCCCGAGCGCGACGCCAACGCGGAGCCCGACCCCGACAGGGAAGGCGACACCCACCACGCTGCCGGCCAGCCCGACGCCGTCGATCGCTTCGCACAGCCCGTCGCCGACCGCCGACCCAACCGGTTCGCTCGAGCCTTCTCCTTCGGTCGCGGTCAGCCCGTCGCCGTCAGGCGGAGCCGTCGAGATCGCCCGCGATGTCGTGCTCGTCGGGCAGTCGGCGGCATACTCGCCGAGTGGCGCCTGGTTCGCCTTCAGCGCCCGACCGGCCGATGGCAGCATCGGGCCGGATATCTATGTCTGGAAGGTCGGCGATCCGCTCGCGACCCCGATCACCGCGGACCACCGATCGATCTTCGGCTCATGGGCAGGGGAATCGATCGTCGGGAGCAGCGTCATCGAGACACCGATTGGCGACGGACCGGGCGCGGCGACGGAGCTGGTCCCGGAGTCGTTCCGCATCGATCCGCTGACTCGCGAGATCGTGGCCCTTCCGGAGGCTGGTCGGGCATGGCGGCCCGCTCTCGACCCCTCAGGTCGCAAGGCCGTCTATTGGGCGGGCACGCTGCGCGCTACCGAGGATCCGGGCTTCGCTCCGGATGCTGGGCGGCTGGTGCTCGGCTCGTGGGCCGGCAACGGAATCGACCTCGACCGTTCGTCGGCCGAGCCTTCGAGCATCGCGAGCCCCGACGCGTCGGTCGAGCCCTCGAGCGCGCCGAGCCCCAATGCGTCGGCAGTGACCGGCGAGCAGGCCGCCGCGCACGACGAGGTCACGATCGCGGCCGGCCGGATGCAGGATTGGGACGCCCGATGGGACGCGGCCGGGACGCATCTCGCGGTGTGGATCGCGGACGCCCAGGACCCGACCGTCGGACGCCTCAGCCTCTACGGCGTGAGCAGCTTCGATGGCCGGATCGACGTCAAGAACCCGTTGCTCGACGCGCAGCTCGCGACTGCCGGCTTCGCCATTTCGGATGGCCAGCTCGTTTGGGCCTCGCCGTCCGGCGATGGAGTGGTGACCGGCGAGCGCATCCAGGTGCTCGCCTGGACTGACCAGGGGCAGGGGCAGGTCGAGTCAGTCCCCGGACCAGTCATCGTCATCCGGTAGGGACTGTCGCGCCTGGACGATGCTGGGTGCGTTGGCGGCTGCGGTGCTCGCTCACGACCATCCGAGGTCGCTCGCTCCGCTCCTCGCCGCCGCCTTCCCAGCCTCGCCCATGCGCGACGATCGCAGATGCTCGCCGCGGTCCTCGGGGTCGCCTTGCGCTGATGCACCCATGCGCGACGATCGCAGACGCTCGCTCTGGTGCTCGGCTCCGCCTTGCCCTTGTCGCCCCGTAGCCCTGCCGACGATCGCAGACTCGTGGTGGCGCGACGGCGCGGTGCGGTTCGGTGCGAGACAAGGCTCCGGCAAGGTTGTATCGTCGCGGGACATTGCGACCCCCAAGGTTGGTTGCAGGCGCGGCGCTCACCGCCGCCCTCGCCCTGGGCGCGTTGCCGGGAATCGCCGGATCAGCCGGGCCAACGCCCGCCTCCGTCATCGACTCGGTCGCGTTCCAGTCGGTCCAGGTCCCGGCGGTCTCGACGGAATCGATCGTGGTCGAGCCGCTCGACACCGCATTCCGCGCTGCTGGCGCGATTGATTCGATGGCCGTTTTCGTCGAGCCCGGTAGCGAGCCCGTCCGGATCGTCGCCGGCCGGCCGCGGGTCAACGTTCCCGCGGCGCACGGCGGTAGCGCCCAGAAACCGCCGCGCTACAAGGTCAGCGGCAAGGCGACGTTCTACGACAACGGGACGACGGCGATGCGCCTGCCGCGCGGGACCACGGTCGTGATCTGCGGCGGCGGCGGGTGCCTCGAGCGCGTGATCACCGACTACGGGCCGACCGTCTGGGCCGGTGGCGGCGGTCGCATCGTCGACCTCGACCGCCCGGACTTCTTTGCGATCTGCGGCTGCGCGTCGTGGTCGGGCGTGACCCAGGTGACCGTCTCGGTCTACTGACGTCGCCCGACTGCGACAGCCGTCGGGTTATGCTTGCAACCCCGGCCCGGTGAGGCCGCTTGAGGGCCCCGTGAGGCCCGGGAAGGAGCGATGACCGGCCGGCAGATCATGACCGCGGACGAGATCCGTCGGGCGACGATCCGGATCAGCCATGAGATCGTCGAGAAGCAGGCGGGCA
>JANLYK010000462.1:0-2517 GCA_031365595.1 Chloroflexota bacterium
CCCACATCCCGTCGATCGCGATCCGGGGCGGCGTCGGACCGACCTCGCGGTCATCGCGGCACTCGGTCGGATCGCCAGCGAGCCCGACACTCTCGATGACGCCCTGCGCCGGGCCGTCGCCGTCATTCGCGATCGCGGCGACTTCCGGGCCGTGACGATCCACGAGCTGCGCGACGCGCGTCTCCAGTCGCGCGCCGCCATCACACCCGGGCCTGCCCGACGGGTCGACACGCCCCGTTCCTTCGATGTGCTCAGCAAGGCCCTCGACCAATTCGCGGCGGGCGATCCTGAACCGGTCGCGGATGGCGCATTCGGCCCTGGCGGCGGGATGACGCCCGAGACCCACGAGGTCGCGATCGCAATCCCGACCGGCACCCGCGCGTGGGGCGTCCTGACCGTCAGCTCCGATCGCGACCATGACCCGAGCGCGCTCGATCCCGGTCTCCTGATCGAGGTCGCGTCGGCGCTCGGGCTGATCGTCGAGGCGGCCGGACGGGCGGCCACGATCGCTCACCGGGTGCATCGGGCCGACGCCCTCCGGCGGGTCGCGTCCGACATCGGCAGCCGGCTCGAGCTCGACCGGATCCTGTCGGGGCTCGTCGACCACGCGGTGGTCCTGTTCAACGGCGATCGGGCCGGAGTCTTCCTGCGCGGCCCGGACGGGCGGACCCGGGCGGAATTCAGCCGAGGCCTGTCCCAGCGCTATCTGGACGCCGTGCTCGGCGCGGAGCAGCGCTCCCTACCGGCCATGGCCATCGCCGCTCGTCAGACCCTGTTTGCCACCAGGTTCCGCGACGACCCGCGGGCCGGTCCGGTTCGAGCGGCTGTCGTGCAGGTGGGTTTCGACACGATCTGCACGACGCCGCTCCTGGACGGATCCGGCGCCCTCGGCGTTCTCAACGTCTATCACGACGCTGTCCACGAATGGACGCCCGATGAGCTCGAGACGATGGCTGCCCTGGCCGACCAGGCCGCGATCGCGATCAAGAACGCCCAGAACTTCGAGCGGATGGCCACATGGGCGGCCCAGCTCCAGTCCATCCAGCAGCTCGGCGCACGGTTGTCGCGACTCGGCAACGAGCAGGACATCGGGGTCGCGATCGCGACCGAGCTCCGACAGCTCATCGACTACCACAATGTCCGCGTCTATCGGCTCAGTGGTGACGACCTGATCCCGGTCGCGATGCGCGGCCAGGTTGGCGAATACGTGGACGAGACCCCCGAGCAGCTCATGGTCAAGTTCGGACAGGGCATCACCGGCTGGGTCGCCGAGCAGCGCCAGGCCCAGAGCCTGCCGGATGCGAGCGCGGATCCGCGGGCGAACACGATCGCCGGCACGGAGGACGACCTCCACGAGTCGATGCTCCTGGCGCCGATGGTCTACGAGGACCAGGTGCTCGGCGTCCTGGTGCTCTCGAAGCTCGGTCTCGACCAGTTCAGGGACGATGACCTGCGCCTCCTCGTGATCTACGCGAACTTCGCCGCCCAGGCGTTCGCCAATGCCGACGCGACCGGGCTCCTTCGCTCGCAGTCGGACGCTCTGGCCCGGCAGCTGGCCAACCAGCGGGCCCTTCTCCAGATCACCGAATCGATCCTGACGACCCTGGATCCAGGCTCGATCCTCGACCAGGTCGCGGCCCGCCTGTCCGACCTCGTGGGCTATGACAACCTGTCGATCGAGCTCCTCGACCGGACGAGCGGCCTGCTTCGTCCGCTGACGGCCAAGGGCGTTCACGCCGCGGAATACCTGGAACCGTGGCTACCCGGCGAGGAGGGCCTGGCGACCTGGGTGGTGGCCCACAACGAGCCGGCCCTCGTCCTCGATGAGGTTCGCGACAGCCGGGTCCAGCAGTTCCGGGACGTGGAGCCGGTGGACGGCAGTCTCATCTGTGTCCCGCTCCGCGGCCGCGACGGCGCGACCGGCGTCCTCACCGTCGAGCGGTTCGGCCACGAGCACCGCTACAGCGAGGAGGAGTTCGAGCTCGTCAAGCTGTTCGCGGCCCAGGTCTCGATCGCTCTCCAGAACGCCGAGGCCCATCGCGCGGTCGAAATCCGGGCCCAGTCCGACGACCTGACCGGCCTCCTGAACCACGGAACGTTCGAGGAATGGCTCGGCCGGAACGTCCTGTCGCACGACCCGTTCAGCCTGATCATGCTCGATCTCGACGACTTCAAGAGCGTCAACGACGACCTCGGCCATCAAGCCGGTGACCGTCTCCTCGCCGAGATCTCCCGTGCCCTCGAGGCCGCCGGACGCGAGTCGGATCGGGTCTTCCGCTACGGCGGCGACGAGTTCGCCCTGATCCTGCCCGGCACCGATGTGTCCTCGGCGCTCGGCGTTGCCGAGCGGATCCGGGCGGCAATCGGCGCGCTCGGCGAGACCGGCACCACCTGGGCGGCGGCCGGAATGCCGATCAGCGTCTCGATCGGAGTCGCGGCGTTCCCGCGCGACGGCCTCAGCGCAGACCAGGTTCTGCTCGCGGCCGACCGGGCATGCTTCGCCGCAAAACGAACCGG
>JANLYK010000483.1:0-1555 GCA_031365595.1 Chloroflexota bacterium
CGCGGTCGAGATCGACGGCGACGCGGTCGCGTTCGACCCGACCGGGATCGACCAGGTCGTGTTCCGGATCGCCCCGAACGCCGGCGAGCCGGCCCGCTCCCTCGCGAAGATCGCCTCGGGCGGCGAGCTGAGCCGGATCGCGCTCGCGATCAAGGAGGTCCTCGCCGAGGTCGATGACACGCCGACCCTCGTGTTCGACGAGATCGACACCGGGATCGGGGGCCGGAGTGCGGACCCGGTCGGGCGCAGCCTGTGGACCCTCGCCCGCGGCCACCAGGTCCTGTGCGTGACGCACCTGCCCCAGATCGCGGCTCACGCCGACGCCCACTTCCAGATCACGAAGCGCGAGCGCGGCGGCCGAACCGTGACCGAGGTCATCCGGCTCGACCGCGAGGGACGGATCGCCGAGCTGGGCCAGATGCTGGCTGGCGCCGACGCGGTCGGGGAGGGGAGCGGCGCGGCGCTCGCGTCGGCCCGCGAGCTCCTGGACCGGGCGTCTGCCTGGCGGGTCACGGCGGGGACCAGGCACTGAGCGCCGGGCCGGCCCGCCGATGAGCGCCGCGCCCCCACTCGAGCGGGTGATCGGGGACTACCTGACCTATCTCCGGGTCGAGCGCGGGCTGGCGCCCGCCACGATCCGGGCGTACCGCGCCGACCTGAACGACTTTGCCGCGGGGCCCGGCGCCGCCACCGGCTGGGCAGAGGGACCCGAGCCCGCCCGGGCCCATCTTGCGGCCCGCACCCGGCGCGGCCGGCCCAACGAGCCCGGCCTCGCCCCGACGTCGCTGCGCCGCCGGGCCGCCAGCATCCGGGGCTTCTACCGGTTTGCCTATGGCGACGGCCTGATCGCGCGCGACGTCGCCGCCCATCTGGACCTGCCCAAGCAGCCGCGCCTCCTGCCCGAGACCCTGACCGTCGCGGAGGTCGAGGCGCTGCTCGAGGCCGCGCCGGACCTGCGCGCCCGGGCTCTCCTCGAGCTGTTGTACGCGGCCGGGCTCCGGGTCAGCGAGGCGCTCGGGCTCGATCGCGAGGACTTCTCGAGCGACGGCGGGTTCGTCCGGGTGATCGGCAAGGGCGACAAGGAGCGGCTCGTGCCCGTCGGCGACATCGCCCTCGACTGGCTCGCCCGCTGGATCGCCGAAGGGCGCCCGGCATTGCTCGCCGTCCATCACGTGGAGCCGCTGCGCGGCGGGCCGCTGTTCCTGGGCGACCGCGGCGGCCGGCTGGCCCGCCAGCAGGCGTTTGCGATCGTGAAAGCCGCGGCCCGAGCCGCCGCCCTGCCCGAGGCGATCAGCCCGCACACGCTCCGCCACTCGTTCGCGACCCACCTGCTCGAGGGCGGGGCCGACCTGCGCTCGGTGCAGGAGATGCTCGGACACGCGGATCTCTCGACGACGGAGCAGTACACCCACATCTCCGACCGTCGTCGGCGCGAGACCTACTTCTCGGCCCACCCCCACGCCCGCGGGCCCGAGCCCACACCGATCCGCGACGACACCGCCTCGTAGAGGCGCGATTCGCGCCAAGCCTCTAGGCGTTTGGGTTCAGGCCATTC
>JANLYK010000492.1:0-3208 GCA_031365595.1 Chloroflexota bacterium
GCCGATGACGGCGGTCGTGGCGATGATCGCGAGCCACGTCCGGACGTGACGGCCCTCGACGATCTCCCGGACGTTCCGGATGTTCCGCGCCCACGAAGATGGGCGGCTGGGCCGCGCCGTTGCCCCCGACGGATGCTCACCCTTCCGGGTCGCCTTGAACGCCATGGGCGGAGTATCCACGCTCGCGCCAGCCGGCGAGAGGGGCCGGTGGTGACGTCCTGCCCGACCTTGCACCTCGGGGCCACTCGGGGCCAATGGCTTGCTGAGTGTCGAGGACCGCGGCGAGCATCTCCGAAGCGGAGTGGGCGACCGCCTCGGGCGTACCATGCACGGACGAACCGCGGCCGCCCGCCGCCCGAGCCCATGACGAGGGATCCAACCGATGACGACCGAACAGCAGCAGACCCCGACCGTCGCGGCCGACGGCCCGACCGTCGCCCGGATGGTGATCGGCGGCGAGTCCGTCGACGCCGCCGACGGCCAGACCTTCGAGGTCGTCAATCCCGCGACCGGCAAGGTGATCGCGACTGCACCTCTCGGTGGCCGCGAGGACGTGGACCGGGCCGTGGCCGCGGCCCGCAAGGCGTTCGACGATCGCAAGGGTTGGGCCAACTGGGCCGCTGGCAAGCGCGGCCGGACCCTCGCCAAGTTCGCCGACCTGATCAAGAAGAACAGCGACGAGCTCGCCTGGCTCGAGAGCCGCAACGGCGGCAAGCCGATCGGCGGGGCCCGCGGCGAGATCATCGGCTGCAGCCTGGTCTTCGACTACTACGCTGGCGCCGCCAACAAGGTCTACGGCCAGACGATCCCGGTGTCGAAGCCGGGGCTCGATCTGACGCTCCGCGAGCCCATCGGCGTCGTCGGGCTGATCGTGCCGTGGAACTTCCCGCTCCTGATGGCCTCGTGGAAGGTCGCGCCGGCCCTCGCCGCCGGCAACACCGCAATCCTGAAGCCCGCGTCGTACACGCCGCTGACCGCGATCCGACTTGGGGAGCTCGCCCTCGAGGCCGGGCTCCCGGCCGGGGTGCTCAACGTCGTGACCGGTCCAGGTGGGTCGGCCGGCGCGGCGATCGCCGCGCATCCGGGGATCGGCAAGGTCGCGTTCACGGGCGAGACGACGACCGGCCAGGAGATCATGCGGCTCGCGTCGGGCAACGTGAAGAAGATCAGCCTCGAGCTCGGCGGCAAGAGCCCGAACATCGTCTTCGCCGACGCGGACCTGGAGAAGTTCGCTCGCGAGTCGCCCTACTCCGTGTTCGACAATACGGGCCAGGACTGCTGCGCCCGGTCGCGGATCCTCGTCGAGCGGTCCGTCCACGAGAAGGTCGTCGAGCTGTTCGCCGCGGCGACCCGGAACGTGAAGGTCGGCGATCCGGCCGACGAGGCGACCGAAGTCGGGACCCTCGTCAGCTTCAAGCAGCGCGACCGCGTCGCCGACTACATCGAGATCGGGCAGGCCGAGGGCGCGACGATCGTCGTCGGCGGTGGGGCGCCCGATGATCCGGCCCTGGCCGCCGGTGCGTATCTCATGCCGACCGTGTTCGACAACGTCCGCAATGACATGCGGATTGCGTCCGAGGAGATCTTCGGGCCGGTCGTGTCCGTGATCCCGTTCGACACCGAGGAGGAAGCATTGCGGCTAGCGAATGCGACCCCGTACGGCCTGTCCGGCTCGATCTGGACGCGCGACATCGGCAAGGCCCTTCGCTCGGCGAAGGCGCTCCAGGCCGGGGTCATCTCGGTGAACTCGAACTCGTCGGTCCACACCGAGGCGCCGTTCGGCGGCTACAAGATGTCGGGCATCGGGCGCGAGCTCGGGATGTCGGCCCTGGACCTGTACACGGAGACGAAGAACGTCTTCATCGACATCTCCTGACGGGTTCGCGGCTCAGGGCCGGGTCGGCGGGGCTGGCCGCGGGCCAGGGATTGCGGTCCTCGCGCCGGTCGCGGTCCTGTTCGTCGTCGTCGGACTGGGCATCGCCGGCCGGTTCGTGGCGGGCCCGAGACCTGATGCGTCGGCGGATGCCGAGGCGCGGGGAGCTGTTGCCGTCGCCTTCGCGCCGTCCCGGACGCCATGGCCGACACTCGACCCGGACGCCCGCCCGACGGTGATCCCGTTCCCGCCGCTCATGCCTTTCGTCGCCGACCGACGCGAGACCGGCACCGATGGCTTGATGGGTCGTCTGCCGTTCGATCTGCCGCGTGACGACCGTGCCGTTCCGCGGGTCAACCGCTTCACGATCGACGATGTCCTCGCGGCCCGGACGATCTGGGACACGACGCCGCCGTGGGTCCGTCGCATCGGCTTCCTGAGCAGCTACCGGACAGACCGCTACCAGCGCTGACCGGGCCTACTCGTCCCAGTGGCGGTCGGCCGGGTGGATATCGGGGCGGCGCCGATGGAGCCAGTCGCGGATCGCCCAGTAGCTCGTCTTGAACGCAATCCCGGGCCACGGGATGGCCTCGGGAGCGAAGGTCCGGATCTCGAGTGCCTCCGGGTTGAGGCGCGGCTCGCCGCCGACGACGCGAGCCTCGAACGCGAGGACGACGACCGCCGCCTCCAGCCGCGAATAGAGCCCCACGATCTCGCCCGGCTCGACGATCAGGCCGGTCTCCTCGAGCGTCTCGCGGACGGCCGCCTCGCCGACGGTCTCGTCGACCTCGAGGAAGCCGCCCGGCTGGGCCCACCAACCCTTGCCGGGCTCGATGCCGCGGCGAAGGAGGACGATCTCGCCGGCGTCGGTCACCGGAATCGTGGTCACGACCAGGCGCGGGTTGACGTACGCGATGTAGCCGCACGACGGACAGCCGAGCCGGTCGCGGTCCTCGCCCTCGATCGAGCCGAACGCCAGCTCGGTGCCGCAGCGCGAGCAGTAATTGAGCATCTCGGCCATCCACGGCGGGACTCCGCCGCCGGACGGGATGCTCGTCGAGCGGCCGTCCGGACCGCGTCCGAACGTATCGAGCATGTCCCCGAGGGGGTCGCGCTCCGTCCCGCGTCGTTCCTCGGTCACGCGAGGACCGCCAATCCGGCCGCCGCGACCAGCGCCACGAGACCAATCAGGCTGACCGCGACCCAGGCGAGGCGGAACAGGCCCTTCGTGGCGTCGACGGGCATCCACGCCCAGGCCGAGCGCCAGATCCGGACGACGGCGTCGGCGGTCGTGATGACCAGGAGCGGGGCGGCGATCAGGACGCAGAGCTTGAT
>JANLYK010000504.1:0-1871 GCA_031365595.1 Chloroflexota bacterium
TTCACGGAAAGGAGGTACCAACTCACATGCTTCACGCTCTTATCGCTTCCTTCCGCAAGGACGAGGATGGCCAGGGTCTCGCCGAGTACGCGCTGATCCTCGCCCTCATCGCGATCGTCGCGATCATCGCCCTGATCTTCCTTGGCGGCCAGGTCCAGACGATCCTCAGCACGGTCGGCAAGTCCATCTAGTCGACCCGATCTGACAACCGATGAAGCCGCCCGGTCTCGCGACCGGGCGGCTTCCTTGTTGCCCGGCGGAGACCCGGCAGGCGGCGGCGCCGGATGGGCTATTGACACCCCATCGGGAAACTCTACCGTCGTCGGCAGGGCTGGCAGCCCGGACGTGACCGGGTTGTCCGCCACGAATTCTGCAGAAAGGAGGTCAACTCATGGACGTCCGGATCCACCTGAACCGTCTGTTCGCGACGTTCCGTCGCGATTCCGATGGTCAGGGCCTCGCCGAATATGCACTCATCCTGGCTCTCATCGCCGTCGTCGCCATCGTCGCCCTGCTCTTCATGGGCACGCAGCTATCCGACAAGCTCAGTGACATCGGAACCCAGGTCGACTCCGTCTCGCCCTGAGCGGGGACGCGCATGACCACGGAGCCCGGCCCGCGCCGGGCTCCGTTGCTGTCTACACCGATGTTGCGCCCGAGACGCAACGCCGCGAGCCTCGTGGTCCACGGCTTCGGACCTTGCGAAGCACCTTGCGTCAAGCGTGTTTTCCTGCCGAATCTTCCTAATGGTCCTAGCCCTTTGGTATAGTCGCGCCGCATTTGGCCGGTGCTACAGTGTTGCCACCTGTCACATCACATCGCCCACCCATCATCGGACTCGGGGAGACCTCACTTGAAGCGCTCAAATCGGCTGGTCCTGCTCGTCGGGGTGTTCCTGGCGGTCATCGCCTTCGTGGGCATCGCCCTTCTTCTCAGCGGCAACGGCTCGAAGACGACCACAACCGTCGCACCGACGACGCTCCCCACCGTCATCGCGACCCGTGACATCCAGCTCGGAGTCACGGTCACCGCGGACATGCTGACGGTTGCCGAGCGCAAGATCGACACCGAGCGCAAGACGACCGCCTTCACCTCGGCGGAGCTGGTCATCGGCCGGGTCGCGCGCCGGCCGATCACGAGCAGCGCCCAGCTCGAGACCGCCGACTTCGACACCTCGGCGACCGGCATCACCCGGATCGACGTGCCGCCCACCCAGCGCGCCATGAGCATCCAGGTGGACCAGGTCTCGGGCGTCGGCACCGTCATCAACACCGGTGATTACGTGGACGTGGTCGTCGGCTTCACCGGCGACAAGTTCCCGGTCGTGACCCTCAATCCGGCCGACGACACGATCACCGTCGTTGCCGGCCTGAACGGCACGAGCGTCAAGCTCCTGATCGAGGGCCGCCAGGTTCTCGGCCGGCTCCTGCCCCCGCCTGCCGCCGCGCAGGGTGAGGCCGCGGCACCCGCCAACCCGGACGGGACCCCGACGTCGCTCACCGGCCAGCAGGAGATCGTCATCGTCGGCGTCACCGCCGCCCAGGCCGAGATCATCAAGTTCGCCCAGATGGACGGCTCGATCAGCCTCGTCCTGCGCTCGGCCAAGGACTTCGTCGACGAGTTCGGCAATCCGATCGAGGCCGCGCCGACCGGGACCAAGGGCGTCACGCTCAAGAAGCTCACCACCGACTTCGCGGTTCCGATCCCGGAGCTCGTCGAGGCCATCCTCCCGGCCCAGGCTTCGGCCAAGCCGTAGCGATCCAGCAAACAGCGATCGCCGGCGCGATCAGCCGATGACCCTGGCGGCGCAACGGGCGCGACGGACCTCCGGTCCCGCGCCCGTCCGCCTCTCCGGGCCCCGCCGCTCCATC
>JANLYK010000527.1:0-1654 GCA_031365595.1 Chloroflexota bacterium
GCCGACCTCGTGCCGATCGACCGGGGGCTCACACCGGCCAGCCACTTTTCGTTCGATGCCCTGTTCGGGCTCTCCCGGACGGTCGAGGACGCGCTGGCCTCGGACGACGTCGATGGCGCGGTTGTCGTCCAGGGCACCGACACGATCGAGGAGACGGCGTTCTTCCTCGATCTGCTCCATCACGGCTCGAAGGCAATCGTCGTGACCGGTGCGATGCGCTCAGCGAGCTTCCCCGACTACGACGGACCGGCCAACCTGACGGCGGCCGTCCGGGTCGCCGCCGATCCGGCCGTCCGGGCCGCGGACATCGGCGTGGTTGTCGTCCTCGACGGGTCGATCGAGCCGGCCGATGACGTGACCAAGACCCATGCCTCCGCGTTCGACACGTTCCGGAGCCTGAATCGGGGGCCCCTGGGGAGGGTCGTGGACGGCGTGGTGCGGCTCTCTGCAACCCGCGGCGCGCGCCGGCGCGTCGGGGCCGAGCGGGCGGCCGAGCGGGTATTCCTGGTCACGGCCTCCGTCGCGTCGGACGGGACGCCGATCGCTGCCCTGCACGCCGCCGGAGCCGACGGGTTCGTGGTGGCCGCGACGGGAGCGGGTAACACGTCGGCGAGCCTCCTCGTGGCGGCCGAGGCGGCGATCGCCGACGGGATCCCGGTCGTCCTCGCGACGCGTTGTCCTGCGGGCGCGGCGTCGGACGGGTACGCGTTCCCGGGTGGGGGCGCGACCTGGATCCGGGCCGGGGCCATCGCCGCCGGCCACTTGACCGGCGAGAAGGCCCGGATCGCGCTGGCCCTCGGGATCGGCGCCGGTCTCGACCGAGATGGTCTCGCTTCGCTCCTCGCCGATCCCGTGCCGATCCACGACCGCGACCATTTCTGGGAAGCGGGCTGATGCCCCTCGACGTTCTCGTCACGGGCGGCCGGATCGCGACCCTCGCCGGCGAGCGGGGGTTCGGCTGGGTCGAGGCGGTCGGGATCACCGGGGGCCGGGTTGCGTTCGCGGGCTCGGCGATCGAGCTCGAGACGCGGGCCGACCCGCACACCCTTCGGATCGAGCTCGACGCCGACGAGGTCGCGATTCCGGGTCTGACTGACGCCCATCTGCACCTCGCAGAGGGCGGGCTCGCGCTCGACCGGATCGACCTGACCTCGAGCCCGACGCTCGACGCCGGGCTGGCCCGGATCGCGGCGGCGCATGCCGCCCTCCGGGACGGCGAGGCCTGGCTCGAGGGCCACGGCTGGCACAACGACCGCTGGGGCGTCTGGCCAACCGCCGACGATCTCGAACGGGTCGCGCCCGGCCGGGCCGTCGCGCTCTGGGCCCACGATCATCACGCCCTGTGGGTCAGTCGCCGGGCGATGGCGATCGCCGGGATCGACGCGGACCGGGCCGACCCGGGCGGGGGAATCATCCGACGCGATGCCGGCGGCGCCCCGACGGGGATCCTCCACGAGGCGGCGGCCCGGATCGTCACCGACCACGTCCCGCCGGCGTCGGCGGAGCTGTACGAGGCCTCGATCGCCCGCCTGGCGCGCGATCTCGTCCGCCTCGGCGTCGTCGCCGTCCACGATCCGGGCGCGCTGTCGCTCCAGGTCGGGCTCGGGCGGGCGATCGCCGCATACCGGGACCTCGACGAGCGCGGCGACCTGCC
>JANLYK010000533.1:0-3287 GCA_031365595.1 Chloroflexota bacterium
CCCGATCGTGCGCGACATGGACACGAACATGTACGAGCGCCAGCACGGGAGCGGCTTCGAGATCGGCTCGTACGCGCATCGCGCGATCCTGATGGAGGCCGACGACATCCCCTCGATCGCGGCGTCCGCGCTCTCGCCGACGATGCTGCCGTTCACGCCGGAGGACTTCGACCCGCAGCTGGAGGACGCGCTCGAGCTCTTCCCCGAGATCGTCGGCGACGAGTCGGTGGGCGTGAAGCTCGCGATCAACGGCCTTCTGTCCCTCACTCCGGACGGCAATCCGATCATCGGCGAGACGCCCGAGGTCAAGGGGCTCTGGTCGGTCGCGGCCGTCTGGATCAAGGAGGCGCCCGGGATCGCCAAGACCGTCGCCGAGTGGATGACGACCGGCGAGCCGGAGATCGATCCGCACGGATCCGACATCGCCCGCTTCTACGACCATCACAAGACCGCCCAGCACATCGCGGCCCGGGCGACCGAGGGCTACAACAAGACCTACGGCATCGTCCACCCGATGGAGCAGTGGGCCTCGAACCGGCCCATTCGCCGTTCCCCCGCCTACGACCGGCAGGTCGCGCTGGGTGCGGTCTTCTTCGAGGCCGCCGGCTGGGAGCGCCCGTTCTGGTACGAGGCGAACCGGCCGTTGCTCGAGGAGTACGGCGAGCGGGTCATGCCGCGGGCGGCCGAGTGGGAATCCCGCTGGTGGTCGCCGATCATCAATGCCGAGCACCTCGCGATGCGCGACCGGGTCGGCATCGTCGACCTGTCGGCGTTCGTGATCTTCGACGTGACCGGGCCCGGCGCGTGCGCCGCGCTCGAGCGGCTGTGCGTCAACAAGGTCGACGTCGCACCGGGCCGGACGGTCTACACGCCGCTCCTGAACGGGGCGGGCGGGATCCTTGCCGACCTCACGATCATGCGCCTCGCCCACGACCGGTTCCGCGTCGTCACGGGCGGCGGCATGGGGATGCGCGACAAGAAGCTGTTCACGGACCAGCTGCCCGACGACGGGTCCGCCCAGCTCCACGACGCGACGAACCAGTGGACGACGATCGGCCTGTGGGGGCCCCGCGCCCGCGACGTCCTCGCGTCGGTGACGGACGCCGACGTCAGCCACGCCGGTTTCCCGTTCCTCACCTCGAAGACCGTCGACATCGACGGCGTCCGGACGCTGGCATCGCGGATCAGCTACGTCGGCGAGCTCGGCTGGGAGATCTACGTCCCGATCGAACAGGGTCTCCGCGTCTGGGACGCCCTCATGGAGGCGGGGAAGCCGCACGGGATGGCGCCGGTCGGCATCGGGACGTATGCCGTGACGGCGCGAATCGAAAAGGGCTACCGGGCCCACGGCGCGGAGCTCGAACTGGATTTCGACCTCGTCGAGGCGGGGATGGCCCGGCCGTCGGTCAAGGACGCCGACTTCATCGGCAAGGCGGCCTACCTCCGTCGCCGCTCCGAGCCGCCGGCCGCGATCCTGTGCACGCTGACGGTCGACGACCCGACCTCAGCGTCGGGCGTCAAGCGCTACATGCTGGGCCGCGAGCCGATCCTGACCCTTGACGGGCAACGGATCGTCGACGCGAAGGGACGCGGCTCGTACGTGACGAGCGCCGGCTCCGGGCCGTCGGTGGGCAAGCATCTCCTGATGGCGTACCTCCCGCCGAGTGAGGCTGTCGAGGGCAACAGGCTCCTCGTCGAGTACTTCGGCGAGCGCTACCCGGTGACCGTCGCAGTGGCCGGCGCGACCCCCTTGTTCGATCCCGAGAACGCCCGGATCCGGTCCTGATCCGCGCCATGAACATCCTCGTCTGCGTCAAGCGCGTCCCGGCCACAGGCGGGCGCATCGTCCTGACTGCGGACGGGTCCGAGATCGACGTCCGCTATCTGGGCTTCACCGTCAGCCCGCACGAGGAGTGCGCCGTCGAGGAGGCCGTCCGGATCGTCGAGGCCAACGGCGGCTCGAGCACGGTTCTGACGCTCGGGCCGGCCGCGGCGGAGGAGCAGCTCCGCGACGCGATGGCGATCGGCATCGATCGGGCGATCCTGCTCGAGACCGATGGGCGGGACTGGGACCCGATCACCACGTCCGACGCCATCGTCGAGGCGATCCGCGCCCAGGAGTCCGCCGACGCGCCGTTCGACCTGATCCTGTGCGGGAACGAATCGGCTGACAGCGGCGGCTTCCAGGTCGCGATCCGGGTTGCCGCTGCCCTGGACCGGCCGTGCGTGACGGGGGTCAAGTCCCTCCAGCCGGGCGACGGCAGGCTCGTGGCGCGGCGCGAGTCCCTGGCCGGCGGCTGGGAGTCCTTCGAGGTCCCCCTCCCTGCGGTCGTCTCGGTCAAGGAGGGGATCAACCTGCCGCGCTACCCGTCGATCCCGGGGCGGCTCCGGGCCAAGAAGAAAGAGGTGCAGCGGTCGTCGCCGGCCTGGCATGCCGGCGGCCTCGAGAAGATCGTGCTCCGTCTGCCGAAGGAGGAGCTGACTGCAGCCGAGGTGATCGGTCGTGGCCCGGACGCGGCGCCTGCGGTCGTCGACCTGCTGGCCCGGATCGGAGTGCTCGACGGATGACCGCGCCGATCCTCGCCCTCGTGGTGGTCACGGGCAGCATCCCGGAGCGAGCATCGCTCGAGGCCCTCGCCGTTGCGCGTCGGCTCGCGCGGGAGACCGGCGCCGCGCTCGAGGCGGTCCTCTTCGCGGACGCAGCGGCCGCCCGGGCCGCGGTGGCGACGCTGGCCGGTTCCGGCGCGACGACGGCGATCGTCGTCGACCACCCGGGCCTGACCCCCTACCATCCCGACGGCTGGGCGGCCGCGGTGGCCCAGGTCATTCAGCAGCGCGGACCGGCCGCCGTGGTCGGTGCCGGGACGGAGCGCGGCAACGACCTGCTCGCGCGGGCGGCCGCCCGGATGAGCCTGCCGATGGCCGCCAACTGCGTGGCGGTCGAGGCCGGCGAGCGCTATCGCCTGGTTCGCCAGCGCTGGGCGGGCAGCCTCCTCGAGGAGTGCTGGCTCGACGCTCCGATCCGGCTGCTGACCGTCGCTCCCAACACCGTGGCGATCGGCGAGCCCGATGGCGGGCCCGCCCCGGCCATCGAGGCCGTGGCCGCGGAGCTGACCGACCGCGACCTCGCCCTCCACGTCACCAGCCGCGAGGCGCCGGAGCGCGGCCGCATCTCGCTCGCCGATGCCAGGGTCGTGATCGGTGGCGGGCGCGGCGTCGGCAGCGGCGAGGGATTCGCGGACCTCGAGGAGCTGGCCGGCCTGCTCGGCGGCGCCGTGGGCGGCTCG
>JANLYK010000560.1:0-7769 GCA_031365595.1 Chloroflexota bacterium
CGAGGATCTGATCGGGCGTCGACTCGGTCATCGGCTCACCATTCGTGCGGGTTGATCAGAAGGCCGGTCAGGGCCTTCGGGTAGAAGTAGGTCGACTTCTGGGGCATCACGTCGCCTTCGCCCGCGACCGCGGCGATCGCAGCGACCGGGGTCGGCTCGAGCAGGAACGCCGCGTCGGCTCCATCTCGGGCGGAATCCACGGCATCGAGGGCCTCGGCGGCCGACTTCGTGAACGACACCCGACCGGCGGCCACCCCAGCCGGGTCGATTCCGGCCAGGCGCTCGAGGGCGACACCGAGGAGCACGACGTCGAGGCCGCGGACCGCTCGACCGCCCGCCGGGAGGAGCGGCTCGAAGGCCGCTCGCCGAGCGGTCAGGAAGGCGCCGCCGGTGCGCGTCCACAGCCCGAAACGACCCGCCCCGCCGGCAGCCGCGACCGCGGCTCGATCGCCGAGGACCTCGAGCAGCTCGGCCCGTGACGCCGCCCGGACCGCGAACAGCTCGTCGAGGCCCGCCCGAAGTCGCGCGACACCGTCCTCGCCGAGTCCACCGACGATCCGGTGCGTCGGCAGAACCGTCAACGGCTCGGCCGTCGTCTCGAGGAAGAGCATGAGGAGATAGTCGAACGCGGGATCCTCCTCGCACGACCGGCTCATCCGCCGCTCGTCGCGGTAGCGCAAGGCGGTCTCGTAGCGATGATGGCCGTCGGCGATCGTGACTGGCTCGGCCGAGGCGATCGCGATTAGCTCGGCGACCTCGGCCGCGGCGGGCCCGTCCGCGGCCACCACCCAGACACGATGGCGAACATCGTCGGCATCCCGGACATCGATCGCGGCGGGTCCCGCGGCGAGTCCGGCAAGGAGTGCGGAGGCGCGCCCGGACGGGTCGTCGTAGAGGCCGATCACGGGGCTCGTGTTGACGCCGGTGGCGCGCAGGAGCCGGTAGCGATCCTCGCGTGGGGCGGCCAGCGTGAGCTCGTGGGGCAGGACGCCGGAACCGGGCTCGAGCGACTCCAGCCGGAGCCGGCCGAAGAACCCGCGCTGCGTCCGCTCCACGTCGGTGCCCGGGACACGGTACGTCTGCTCATGGACATAGATCGACGGCCGCGGATCCTTGTGGAGCGTCCCGTCCGAGCGCCAGCCGGCCAGCGTCCGGGCGGCCCGCCGATAGCGATCGTCCTCGGCGTCGCCGATCTCGTCAGTCGGTGCATCGAGGCGGACGACGTTCTTCGGGTTCAGGGCGCGCAGGCGCGCGCGGTCGTCGGCGCCCAGGACGTCGTACGGCGGGGCGACGACGGTCGCGAGGTCGCCGACGCTGTCGGGCACGTAGCGCAGGGCGCGGAACGGACGGATCTGGGGCACGGAATCCTCGAAGGTGACGAGCCGAGTTGCGAGGCTTCTCGCGGCGAGCGACGCGGGTGACGCCGCGGCCGCCTGCTTCGCACGGCATCGTACGATAGGCGTGGCGGTTCCGCCGCCGGGGGTGCCGCGTGCAGGCCTCGATCAGAGAGCCCTCCATTCCGCTCCCCGGCCCCACGCAACTTTTCGGGCGCCCGGGGCGTCGATGCTGAGACCGCAACCGCCATCCGCACCTGGAGTGCCCGTGACTCGTCGCGCGCAGCGTCGTCTTCCCCAGCTCGTCGCCCTGACCACCGCCGCCTGGCTGCTCGTCGCCGGCGCGCTCGGGCCGCTCGCGGGACGCGCTCTCGCTGCCGATCCGCCCACGATGACCGCCCGCGTCCTGCTCCAGGGCCACGCGCGCGTCGGGTCGTGGGTCGCGATCGAGGTCCACCTGGTCAACACGGGTCCGTCGATCAGCGGCGAGATTCGCCTCCAGGGCGGGGCCCAGGGAGGGACCCGCTACGCGACCGCCGTCCAACTCGACAGCCCGTCCGACAAGACCTGGATCCTGCACGCCCAGCCGCCGTCGTTCGGCCAGTCGCTCGAGGTCGCCCTCGTCCTCGGCGGCGAGATCATGCTTCGGCAGAAGATCGCGGTCTCCATTCACGATCCGTCGCAGCTGATCGTTGGGGTCATCGCCGAGGACGGGCCGCGGGTCAGCGGCACGCTCAACCTGCCCGCCCTCCAGAACCAGCAGCCGGCCGTGATCGTGCCCCTGACGGTGGCCGACCTGCCCAACCGGATCGAGGCCTGGTCGGCCCTCGATCGCCTCGTCTGGCAGGACGTCGATGCATCGACCCTCGACGCGGACCAGTTGACGGCCCTGCGTGGGTGGCTCGCGCTCGGCGGCCGGCTGGTCATTCTCGGCGGGAGTGGCGGCATCGGCGCGCTCGGCGGCTTCCCCGACGACATCCTGCCATATCGCCCCGACGCCACGATCGATGTCGCGCCGGCGTCCCTCGCCTCATTCCTTGGCTCGCCGCCAAAGGGAGCCACGGATCTGCCGGCGATGGCCGGCGAGTTGATCCGAGGCCGAGCCCTCGCGACGAGCGGCGACCGGGTCATCGCCGGCCAGGCGTCCTATGGCAGCGGCAGCGTGACGATCCTCGGCGTCGATCCGACGACGGGCTGGATCGCCGAGTCGACTGTGAGCCGTGCCTTGTGGCCGGCCCTCATCCCGGCTCGCTCCGAGGGCACGGTCTCGATCAGCGACGACAGCCAGATCGTCGGCGCGGTTGCCAACCTGCCGTCCCTGGCCCTGCCTCCACTCGGCGGCCTGCTTCTCCTGTTGGTCGGCTACGTTGCCCTGATCGGCCCGATCAACTACCTCGTCCTGCGCCGGATCGACCGGCGTGAATGGGCCTGGGTCACGATGCCGGTCCTGATCGTCGCGTTTGCCGTTGGCGCGTACGCATTCGGCTCCGCGCTCCGCGGCAGCAGCGTCATCGTCAACGAGGTCGGCATCGTCCGCGGTGCCCCGGACGCGACGGAGGGCAGCGCCAGCGTGTATCTCGGGGTGTTCTCGCCGACCCGCGGCACGTATCAGGTCGTCATTCCCGGCGGAGCGCTCCTGTCCTCGCCGATCTCCGGCGACATCTTCAGCGGGTCCGGCGCATCGCTCGACGTCATCCAGGGCAATCCATCGCGGGTCCGCGACCTGGCCGTGGGCTTCGGCTCGCTCCGGACCATCCGGGCCGAATCCCAGGCAACGGTGCCGAAGATCCACGCCGAGCTGACCCTTGTCGACGGGACGCTGACCGGCTTCGTCCGCAACGATTCGGACCGACGACTCGAGCGTCCGGCCGTCGTGCTCGGCGGCAACGTCAGGGCGCTGAAGGACCTGCTGCCCGGCGAGCAAGTGGATGTCAAGCTCGCGATCGCGGCGACGCCGTTCCAGCAGAGCCTGTCCGACAAGCTGTACGGGCAGTCCTTCTTCGACAACACTGCGGCGATGTCGGAAGGCAGCCGGCGCGACGAGACCCGCCATCGGGTGATCGACCAGCTGACCGTCGATCCGCAGTTCGGCAGCCTGGGCCGGCTCCCAACCGAGGGCCCGGTGGTCCTGGCCTGGGGCCGAGACGGCGTCATCGACGTGACGGTCGAGGACCAGGACGCCAATCGAGTCAGCAATGTCCTCTACTACGTGCCCGTGCCGATGACCGTCCACGGCAGCGTGACGTTCGGCGGCGACCTGATCCGGAGCACGGTGACCGACGCGGATGCGAACTTCTTCAACAAGGACCCTTCGTTCATCTTCGGCCAGGGCTCGGTGACGCTCGCGTTTCGCCCGATCGCGTTTGCCGGGGTCCTGACCGCGAGTCATGTCCGGATGAGCCTCGGTTTCGGGCCGGACGGGGCCGTGCGCGACACGGGAGGTGCGCCGATCGAGCCGATCCCGGAGTTGTGCCTTCCACAGCCGAGCGACGGAACCACGAAGCTGATCCCGATTCCCACGGACTGCCCGAAGCCGATCCCACCCGACCAGTTCGACGGACGACCCGAGGTCGAGGTGTTCGACCGGACGGGCGCCGGCACGTGGCGGCGACTGCCCCACCTGACCGAGAGCCAGGTGTATGACCTAGCCGACGCGCCGCGCTACGTGGATCCGCGCTCTGGCACCGTGCTCGTCCGGCTCGTCAACGAACGCCAGGATGAGGTCAACGCCTATCTCAACCTCTCGATCCAGGGGACGGTGACGTGAGCGACGTCGTAGTCACCCGGGGTCTCGTCAAGCGCTACCCGGGCACGCTCGCGGTCGCCGGCATGGATCTGACCGTGGGTTCAGGGGAGATCTTCGGCCTGGTCGGGCCGAACGGCGCAGGCAAGTCGACGACCCTCCGGATCCTCGCCACGCTCCTGACCGCGACGTCCGGCCACGCCGAAGTGGCCGGGATCGACGTCCTGCGGAACCCGGACGATGCCCGCCGCGTCCTCGGCTTCATGCCGGACGTCTTCGGGGTCTACGACGACATGAAGGTCTGGGAATACCTGGACTTCTTCGCCCGCTGCTACGGGATCCCGGCCTCCAAGCGCCGCCGGATGATCGCCGACCTGCTCGATCTCGTGGATCTCGGCGACAAACGCAACGCCTACGTGCAGGGCCTCTCGCGCGGGATGCAGCAGCGCCTGTGCCTGGCCCACACGCTTGTCCACGACCCCGAGGTGCTGCTCCTCGACGAGCCGGCGTCCGGCCTCGATCCGCGCGCCCGGGTCGAGCTCCGCGAGCTCCTCCGCGAGCTGCGTGCGCTGGGCAAGACGATCGTGATCAGCAGCCATATCCTGCCCGAGCTCGAGGAACTGTGTACGGCGGTCGCCATCGTCGACCACGGCCGGGTCCTGGCCCACGGCAAGGTCGCCGACATCGAGAAGCGCCTCCGCTACGGCGCCGTCCTCCGGGTCCGGATCGTGTCCAACGAGGGCCTCGACTCGGCCCGCGCGCACTTCGCCGGCGACCCGCGTGTTGCGTCGGCCACGATCCTCGACGACGGCCAGATCGAGCTTGGATTTCGGGGCGACGATGCGGCCTCGGCCGAACTCCTCGGTGCGGCCGTCGCGAGCGGGATCCGGATCACGTCCTTCGCCCGTGCCGCCAGCGATCTCGAGGAGCTCTTCCTCCAGGTCACCGCAGCGAACGCGGCAGGCTCGGCCGATCCGACCAGCGAGCAGGTGGCCTGACGATGACGGACGAGCGCGTCGAGACGATCCTCGATCGAAGCCGGGCCGACGATGTCGAGATGGAGGACGTCGCCACTGGGGCGACGAGCCGGCCGGTCCGGACCGAGGTCGTCGGCGAAGCTCCCCTCGCGCCGCGACGGCCGCGACCCAATCCGATCCGTTCGACGGCCCGCGGGATCGACTCGATCGTCGCGGTCGGGGTCAAGGAGCTGCGCGGTCGGGTGCGCGGTCGGCGCGCCTTCGTGGTCCTGACCCTGTATCTCCTGTTCCTGGGCGGGTTCGCCTGGGCGTGGGAGCTCGTCGCCGAGCAGCGCTATGTCCAGACCTCCACGCTCCAGGGCGCGTCGGCGGCGTTCGCCTCGTCGCTCGTCGGCCAGGAGGTGTTCGGCGCGCTCATCCTGATCGAGACCCTCCTCGTCGTCTTCCTCGCTCCGGCGTTCACGGCTGGCTCGATCAGCCTCGAGCGTGAGAAGCAGACGCTCGACATGCTTACGGCGACCCCCATCTCGTCGCTGGCGATCGTGATCGGCAAGCTCCTGAGTGCTCTGGCGTACGTGTTCCTGCTGATCGCCGCTTCCGTGCCGCTGACTGCGCTCGTGTTTGTCTTCGGCGGCGTCGGGCCGGACGACGTGATCCGGGCCTACGCGGTGCTGATCGTGTCCGCGATCGGCCTCGGCTCGCTGGGCTTGTTCATCTCCGCGATCATGCAGCGGACGCAGGGGGCCACGGTCGTGACCTTCTTCATGGTCATCTTCCTGACGCTCGGCACGATGTTCGGGGTCCTGTTCTGGAACACGATGGCCGGGGCGGGGTCGAACGGCCTCGGACCGATCAAGGGCCGGGCGCCACAAGCGCTCCTGTGGTTCAACCCGTTTGCCGCCCAGTACGACGTGATCTGTGGCACCTCCGACGGGTATGGCGGCTGGTGCAGTCGGCTCAACACGGTGACCAATGGGGCGATCTCGGTTGGGGGCAGTACCGGCAGCCTGGTCACCCCGATCGCGGTGCCCGGGACCGGGTTCGATGGCGGTAGCGGCTCTGCGGTCACCGAGCCTGCCGGCAAGCCGGTCGACGGGCTGGGCGCAATCGGGCTGCCCGCCACCGATCCGCAGCCGTTCGGGATCCGGCGCGACACGTTCTGGCCGCGCAGCCTCCAGGCCTGGGGCGTGATGTCGGTGATCTTCATCCTCGCGTCCGTCCAGCTCGTCTCACCGACCCGCCGCTGGCGAATCCTGCGGCCATCCCTCCGGAGGACCACGCGATGACCATGTTCGGTGGAGCCCGCTCCCGGATCAACCGGGCCACCGGCCGGTCACGGACAGTGGCCGGCAACCGGCCCGTGGTGCCGGCCGACCCGCGCAGTGGCGTGGACGGGCCGCTCGATCCGTCCCTCGTCGCAATCCGCTCCGGGTTGGCCGGCCACCGCCGACGCCTGTGGGTCCGCCGGATCGTGCGCCGGGGGTGGCTCGCCGTCGCCGGTGTGGTCGCGGCGGAAGCGGTCCTCCTGGGCATCGCCCGGGTCGTCGCGATCGAGTTGCTGCCGGTCCTGGTCATCACGATTGCCGTGGTCGGCGTCGGGATCTGGCTCGCTGCGACCGTCCACGCCCGGCCGGGCATCGGCGAGACCGCTCTCGCCGTCGACGCCGAAGGCCGGCTCGGAGATCGTGTGTCGAGCGCGTTGTCGCTCGCGTCGGCGTTCCCCGCCCTCGCCTTTCCGCCTACCGACGCGCAGGCCGATGCCGGTGCATTCGAGAATGACGACGCCAACCTCGCTGACCTGTCCGACGGCGCCGAAGCCGAGCGCTTCGTCCGTCGCCAGCGCCTGGATGCGCTCCACGCGTTGCGCGTTGCTCCGATCAACCTGTTTCGGCCGCGCCTGTCCCATCGGCCGGCCGGGATCGCCCTTGCCGCCGCACTTCTGCTGGTTCCGCTGACACTCCTGCCGAACATCCAGGACGTCCGCATCGCGGAAGCCCGCGCGAACCGCGACGAGGCCGTGAAGCAGGCCGCGCGGATCGACGAGATCGCCAAGGAGCTCGAGACGAAGGGCGTCAAGCCCGACGATCCGCGAAC
This sequence comes from Chloroflexota bacterium, assembly GCA_031365595.1. Classification (GTDB taxonomy): domain Bacteria; phylum Chloroflexota; class Limnocylindria; order Limnocylindrales; family CSP1-4; genus CF-46. The sequence continues at coordinate 7,149 of JANLYK010000560.1, forward strand.
GCGACTCGCAACAGACCTGCGCGATCTGGCGGCCCAGCTGCGAGCCAACCCGGAGGACCTCAAGGCCAATCTCGCTCGCCTGGGCTCCGTGGAGGCGTCACTCCAGAGCCAGCTCGATCCGGGCAATGAGCAGCGATCCTCGGCGCTGACGTCACTGAGCCGCTCGCTGTCGCGGGCCGCCTCGGGCAAGCCCGACGCGAACAAGGACGGGGACCCGAAGACCGCCTCGGACGACCTGAAGAACCTTGGCGACAAGCTCGACACGATGACCCCGGAGCAGCGCAGCCAGGCGGCGGCCGCCCTCGCCGGGCTCCAGTCGCAGGCATCCCAGGCCAGCGGGGCCGCCGGTCAGGCGCTCCGGGACGCGGCCCAGGCTATCGCCCAGGGCCAGACCGCCGCCGCTCAGGCGGCACTCGATAAGCTCGGGGAGGCCCTCCAGGGGACGGGTAATCAGGTACAGACCAATCGCGACCTCGCCCGGGCAGCGTCGCAACTCCAGGAGGCCCGCCGGAACCTCGCCAACGCGTCACAGAACGCAGGGCAGCAGGGTCAAGGTCAGCAAGGTCAAGGTCAACAGGGTCAGGGACAAGGTCAGGGGCAGGGCCAGCCGGGTCAGAGCGG